>CAZLUL010000036.1:0-24609 GCA_964562635.1 uncultured Fibrobacteraceae bacterium
ATGCCGTCGGCGGCGTTCCGGGAGGCCTGTTGCAGGGCCCGGATGTCGGATTTCAGGCTCTCGCTGATGGCCAGACCGGCTGCGTCATCACCCGAACGGTTGATGCGCAGACCAGAGCTGAGGCGTTCCATCGATTTGCTGAAACGCGTAGTGGTGTTGTAAAGGTGCCGCTGCGCATTCAGCGAGGCGACATTGGTATTAACGCGAAGACCCATTAGATTTCCTCCGTGACCTGATCGGCCCCATCCCTTGATCTCCTGGGGGATATGGAACGCCGATCGTGCCTAAAAATTATTGCAACTTGCCCAATACCTCGGTCGAGTCGTAGTGTCTCGCGACCTGCCAACAGGTCGGTGAAACTTTATACCGGAGCGATCATGCAAATTGCCAGCATCACCCCAGACCGTCACGCCGAGTTTCTCGCAATCGTCAATGCAGAGATCAGGCCAGATCGTGCAAAAACCAATGCCTGGGACGATTTCCCCCTGATTCTGAGCCCGGAAAACGCCGAATGGACCCTGGTGACGACTACTCCGGAAGGCGAAATTGTGGCGGGTTTGGCGTGCCTAATTCGTGAACACACTACAAGTTGCGGAAAGATGCCTTTAGCCGGGATCGGCTCTGTGGTCACGAAGCCGGAATTTCAGGGGCAGGGGCTGAGTTCGGCCCTGCAAAACGCGTTGCTGAAAAAGCTGAAGGGGAAAAATGTTCCTCTGGCGGTGCTCTGGACAGACCAACCGGAAATTTATGCCGGACGGGGATTTGCTCCTGCTGGCTGGGAATTGCACATCGATATCAGTGACGCCAAGTTGGCTGAGGCGTTTCCGCCGGGATTTGAAGTGCGCGAATTTCAGCCCGACGATACTGATGTGGTTCAGGCTCTCTATGACTGTCATCAATTGCGCACCCTGCGACTGCCGGGGGATTCCCGGCAACTCTACAATATGCCCGGCACGCAGGGCCTGGTGGCCGTCGGCGCTGACGATGAAGCTCTGGCGGCCGTATTTTGCGGCAAGGGCGCCGATTTTCCAGAGTACGCCGCCGAGTGGTCCGGGCCCATTGGACTGGTGGTTGCTTTGCTGGGCGAGGCGCGCCGGCGGCAGTGGGTGCAAAAGGTTCTGGTGCCACCGGGTGGGGACCAATTGGCGGTGCAGTTGCTCAACCGGGGCGCCACCAGTTTTGCCTGTCCCGGGGGATTCTGGGCGGTGCTGCAGCCCGAGAGCCTGAGCCGGTACCTGCAGGCAGCTGGCATCGGGACTCCTGGTGATCCCGGCAACCCGGCGGCTTTGCTGGGGCACGTGGATGCGGATGGGCAACCGGTGCTCGGGCCCATCACCGTCGGCGTGTGGGGATTGGACTCGGTATGAATGGAAACCTGACATGACTCGCTACACGACTCGCTTGGCGTTGGCCATGATCGTGCGCGACGAGGCGACCCAGTTGCCTGCTTTTTTTGCCCATCATGAAGGCCTGGCCGACGAAATAGTCGTCGTCGATACGGGATCACTGGACAACTCCAGGGATCTTGCGGTGGCCGCCGGTGCCGTCGTGGTCGATCACCCGTGGCAGGATGACTTCGCAGCGGCCCGCAATGCCGGACTGGATGCGGTGACCGCCGACTGGATCATCTTTCTGGATGCTGACGAGCGCGTGTGTCAGGCCGACTTCGGCGCACTTCGAAAGGCGTTGCCTGCCCAGCCTGATCGGGTGTTTCTGCAGGAGACCTGGAACTATTGCCTGGGTTTGTCCCACTTGGAGTGGCAGCCGCTGTCGGGGCGGTATCCGGTCGAAGAAGCGGGCCAGACCGGGATGTTCGTTGCCCGGCGCGTGGGCGTTTTTCCGCGCTTGGCCAAATTGAGGTTCAGCGGACGCGTGCACGAAACGGTTTTGACAGCCGCCGAAGCCCGGGGGCTGGCCGCGCTGCCGTTGGCGGTTCCGGTCCATCACTATGGTTATGCGAGAACCGCCGCGGTCAATGAGGCCCGGCAGCAACGCTATCGTCGCCTGGTCGAACTCAAGTATGCCGACGATCCCAGCGATCCGGCGGCCCAATTGGAACTGGCGACCATCCTGTTGGAAAGCGGCGAGCCCGCAGCGGCCATGGTCCATTTGGAAGAAGTCGCGACTGGGCCGCCGGGGTTGCGACCGGTTGTCCGAGGATTGGTGCTGCAGGGGCGGTTGCGCCGCGAAATGGGGGAATTGGTGGTCTCTGGGAAATTGCTGGCGGTGGCGGTTGACCAGGATCCGGATTTTCTTTTTGGTTGGCTGGAGTTGATCCGGACTGCCGCTCAGGCCGAAGACTGGGGTGCGACTGAAAATGCGCTTGCCGTGGCCGAAGGGCGATTTGGGGGCCAAAACCCTCAGCTGCTGCGTGAGTCTCTGCGGATCAAGGTCAAGACGGGGCAATTGGCAGCGGCTCTACAAACAGCCGACGAGTTGGTGGCTTTGAGCCCGCAATGGGCGGAAATCCGCGCTTTGCGGGACCGATTGCAGCGCATGACCGGTCGCCATTGAGAAGAGCCCGGCAGGATCTGAGCAGAGACCCGGCCAGAATCTGGTCGGCTGGACGGGGGCGGATCTGGTACAATTGGGGGCATCTGGAGCTGAGGCGGGATCTGACCGGCCTGGCTGCGGTGGCGCCAATTGCGCTGCGAGGGCGTTCAGAGGCCACTAAGGCCTAACCGGCACACGGTTCTACCGCAAATCTTTAAACATGTCTATGTGCGGCATCCGGATTGCATGGAATGAGCAGAGAAATCCAATGAAGCGGGACGGTCGCCCCACGGCGCGCGCCTGAAATTGAGGCAGGTTACGATGAGTATGGACAAAATCAACGGGTCTTCGGTACTGCGTCAGGGCATCCTGGACAATACGCGGCAAAGCGACCGCATCGATGACCAGAAGAAACAGACAGATCCGGCCACCGGCGCGGCGCCCAGTGCTCTGCCAGGTCTCACCGGCGATACGGCGGTGATATCCGATATGGCCCACCGATTGATGGAAATGCGTCAGGCGATGGAAGTTGGCTATGCGGCTCTCGAAGCAATGCCGGACATGCGTCAGGATAAGGTCGACCAGGCCCGTGAGCGCCTGAGCCAAGGCTCTGTCGGTTCGCACGCCGTGCGCGGCAAGGTCGCCGACGGGGTCGCAAAGGTGTTCAAGGGCATGGATTCCCTTTGATCGCCGCTGCCGAATTGGCCTCTCCAACTTAGAAAATAAGGCGGGTTCCCGACCGGGGAGCCCGTTTTTCTCATTGCATTAACTGGTAAATATCTTTACAGTAGTCATCGCGACGGAACGCAACACCTGCTTTTTCGGGATGGCAGCTAATAAATGATGGATAAGAAGCTTTTTGGCCTGACCGGGCCTTTGCCCCAGGGCTCGGTGCTGGTGGGCCCCTGGGATGAGGCGACCCACCGTCTGGCCGAAGATCGACAAAGCTATGTCTTTGGCGATCCAGCGGTTGCCATGACCATGCTCAAGACCGACGGCTCGTCGGCCTCTCCCTTGACTGACCTTTCGCAGGGCCGCCTGATCTTTATCCATCAGGATGGGTTTGCCGGCCATGAAGGCAGCGACGCCCTGATCCAGTGGCTCGAAGACCTCGCCGAATTGCGCAACCCGTACTTGCCCATTCTTTTGCATGGCAACCTTGAAGGATCACTTCTGGTCCGCTTCTTCCGGGCGGGGCTCTTTGATGCCCTGGCGATGCCCCTGACCCAGCCCACCTGGGTCAACATGCTCATCCGGGCCGAAAAGCGCCTGGATTTCCGGCACCAAAGCCACTTGATTCTTGAATCGACGGGCCAAACCCGCCAGATGTTGCGCCAGTTGCGCAGCCAACTGGGGGCCGACTCCGGTGGGTCAATTGGTGACCTGATGGGGGCCAAGGAGAGCCTGGAGGCCGCCAACCAGCAACTGACCGAGGCGATGGCCGAACTCAGTTTGCTTTACCGTTTTGGCCGCGAGCTGAGCACGGCCGGCAATTGGGATCAGGTGCTGCGGGACATCCTGCAGAATCTGACGGATTTTGTCGGCGCCGGTGGGGCCGCGTTGATTCTGCGTTCGGCGCCTGGTGGTGGCTACAGTCCCCGCCAGACCTGGCAGTGGGAAGAATCAGCCTGGGACAAGGTATTGGTGAACCTGAACGATCAGGTGGATGCCGCGGTGGCCGAGAGCATCATGGCGCCGGGCGTTTTTCGGGTGAACTCGAGCCTGGCGCCGTTGGATGACAATGAGCCCGACGAACCGGGCCGCCGGATCATCGCCCTGCCGCTGGAACATCAGGAGATGCGGCTGGGGTACCTGCTGCTGCTTTTTGTAAGCCCCGAAGAGCGGGAATCTGTTTCGGCGCGCTACCTGCCGTTCCTGCAGACAGTACAGGTTGTGCTCTCCGAAGAAGTGGCCAGCGCCCAGATGCTCGATCGCATTCGGGACATCGGCGCGTTCAACGCCCAGGTTCTCGAAACGGTCCGCAGTTCGATCTGGGTGCTGGACGAAGGCGGGCGCACCGTCTATTGCAATCGCTCGGGCCAGGAACTTCTGACCGGCCATCCGGCCCCGCTGATGGCCCCGGAAGATTTCCTGTTTCAAATCGGGCGGGGGCGTGAAGAGGACAACCTCAAGAAACCGGGCGGCGATGTGCCGGAATTGATCCTGGACGCGCGCCTGAAACTCGATGAAATCGCGGGCCTGTTGCTGCCGTCGTTGCGCGCCCGGCCTGACGCGGTTTTCCGTGGCGAAGGGCAGGTGCTGCGCGCAGACGGAGTGGGCATTCCGGTGCTGGTGCAGACCTCACAGATGCCCGGCCATGTGCAGGACGAAATCTGGTTGGTGGTCGTGGCCGAAGATCTGCGCGACTCGCGCCAACTGGAAGCTGAGCGTTTGCGCTCCGACCGGCTCGAAGGACTGGTGGAGATGTCCGCCACCCTGGCCCACGAAATCCGCAACCCCTTGATGGGGCTCAGCGCCCAGGCCGAATTGCTGGCCGAACAGCTGGGACCGAATGATCCGAAATCCCGCTACATTGAAGTGATCACCGGCGAAGTCGAACGCATCAACGAGACCATCACCCGCATGTTGAACTACGTGCGCCCCTATCAGCCGCGCCGGAACGAGACGGCCTTTGTGCCCTTGGGGCGGGATGCCCTGGACCTGGTGGCACCCCGGGCGGCGGACAAGGGTGTGGCCCTGGAATTTGCCGAGCTGGCGCAGGACCAGAGCGCCAGTGATCTCCTGCTCAACGTAGACGGCAACCAGATCAAGCAGGTGTTGCTCAACCTCCTGATCAATGCGATTGATGCGGCGCCCGAAGCCGGTCGGGTCAGGCTGGCAGTTTTTGCGCGGGCCAGTCTGGGCCTGCAGGATGCGCGCACCGGACTGCAACAGGCGGCATCTGGGCTGGTGGTTGAAGTGACGGACGATGGTCCGGGCTTCAAGGCCGGCGAAGCCGATAAACTTTTCCGTCCCTTCTTTACCACCAAGAGCTCGGGCACTGGCCTGGGTCTTTCGATTTGTCACAAGATCGTGGCCGCCCATGGGGGAGACATCATGGCCGACCGCGTCAACGATCACACGGTGTTCCGTGTCCTGCTGCCTGCGGGCAATAGCACGGATTACGAGCTGCTGAACCTGAAGGAGAATTGCTGATGAATGCCAGGATCCTGATTGTCGACGATGAAGCCACGATCCGGGAGTCCCTCAGGGAGTCTCTGGTGGCCGAAGGCTACGACGCCGAAATTGCCGAGTCCGGCGAAGAAGCCTTGGCCAAGACCCACGGTACGGTCTACGACCTGGTGGTCACCGACCTGCGCCTGCCCGGAG
Organism: uncultured Fibrobacteraceae bacterium; assembly: GCA_964562635.1. Lineage (GTDB taxonomy): Bacteria > Krumholzibacteriota > Krumholzibacteriia > LZORAL124-64-63 > LZORAL124-64-63 > JAGRNP01. The sequence continues at coordinate 5,824 of CAZLUL010000036.1, forward strand.
TCAGTGGGTTGGATATCCTGCGGGCTCTGCGCAACCAGAACAACGAAACGCCGGTGATCATGATGACGGCCTACGGCGACGTGGACACCGCCGTGAGCGCCATGCGCAGCGGGGCCTACGATTTTATCCCCAAGCCCTTCAAGCTCAGCGCCATGAAGAAGCAGATCCGCGCTGCCCTGCGGGCCACTAACGAACCTGTTTCCAGGGTTGAGGTGGCGGCGGTGAAGGATAAGGCGCCGGCCGCAACAGCAACCCCCAAGGCCAGCAAAGCCGCCCAGGTGGCCCCGGACCTTGACGGCCACTATATGCGCATGATCAAGGCCTGCCCCGGCTTGAGCAAGGTGGCTTCGATCCTGGAAAAAATCGGCGCGAGTCGCAGCGGCAACGACACCTCGATCCTGATCCAGGGTGAGTCCGGTTCCGGTAAGGAAATCGTTTCGCGCGCCATTCACGAAGTCAGCCTGGGCAGCAGCGATCGCTTTATGGAGATCAACTGCGCCGCGCTGCCGGAAAATCTGCTCGAGAGCGAGCTTTTTGGACACGTGAAGGGCGCGTTTACCGATGCGAAAACCAGCAAAGAGGGGTTGTTCGAATTGGCGGGCGGCGGCAGCATCTTCCTCGATGAAATCGGCGAGATGGGTGTTCTGTTGCAGAGTCGCCTGTTGCGGGTGCTGGAAAACCGCCGCTTTCGTCGGGTTGGTGGCAAGGACGATTTTGAGGTCAAGGCCCGCATCGTGGCCGCCACTAATCGCAAACTCAGTGAGGCCATTGAAGCGGGCACCTTCCGCAACGATCTCTACTACCGGTTGCAGGTGATCGAGATTGATGTGCCGCCATTGCGGGAACGCCCGCAGGATCTGGAAATCCTGATCAACTCGTTTGTACGCGAATTCAATTTGCAGCTGGAGTTGAGCACCGAGCCGATCGATGCGGGTTTGCTCGAGACCCTGCAGAAGTACCCCTGGCCGGGCAACGTGCGCGAGTTGCGCAACGTGCTCAAACGCATCATGATCCTGGATGAGCCCGGTCGCCTGACTGAAGCGCACTTCCCGAGTCATGTCCTGGGCGGCCACAATCCGCGGTCGTCATCGCGGCAGCAGGCCTTTGGCGCTGCCACGGGACTGATGCCCCTGTCGGAAGTCGAGCGGTTGCAGATCCTGTATACGCTGGATATGACCGAGAACAACAAAAGCAAAGCAGCGCGCCTGCTGGGGATCAGCCGGCAGACGCTGCGCGAGAAGTTGCGCCTGTACGAAGAGGCCCAGGATTCCGAACTGAAAGAAGACATTGCCGAGAGCTGATCCGGCAAGTTTTGACCACGGAATTGGGGGCGGCCAACTGGTCGCCCCCTGAATTTTATGCCGAGTCCGAAGCTGACCAATGCCTGACCACAAACTGGTCACTCCAAGGCGGGCAATTCCGGTCCAGATCCTCTCTGAGGGCCAATGCCACCGGTCCAGTCCCTCCTTTGTATGCTTCCCCGCATTACTTGTAACTCCTTGTCATTATACAATCTAAAACAGGACGGGTCGATCCTGCCAGCGACCCTGAAGTTTTTTCCGCTGCGGCCATATATCAACCGCAAGGAGGGCATGGTGTTTGCGCTTCTCCGGCAAAACGACCAGAACTGCCATGTCAGGAAAGAACGGACCATGTCAAAAAATGGAAGCAAAATGAAATTTTCGTCTGCCCTTTTGGTGGCTCTGGTGGTCCTGGTAGGCGCCGGGTCCATGCAGGCCGGTCCCGCGGGCCTGACCGCCGCCGAATCCGATGGCTACCTGCAATGGTTGCATTCGTTGGAAACGGCCGTCACTGCGCGCCTCGATGCGGATATGCCCGAAGCCAATCTGCTTTTCCCTTTTGACCAGCCGGCCTGGGATCTGGATGACCCGCGCCCGTACCGCCACCTGAGCATCAGCAAAGCGGTGACCAGCCTGGAAGCCGAGTGGAACAACCGCGGCAACGGCAACATCAATTCGGCGCTGATTGCGTTGGCCAACGCCCGCAACTACGTCAACCTCTCCGAATACGACAGCGCCCTGGTCTGGTACAACCTGGCCGCTCAACTGGATTCCAGCGGCAGCTTCCGCCACGAGATCGCCCGCGAGGGTCTTGCCTGTGCCGCCTCGGCCAAAGACTCCCTGGGCATGGCCCAGTTGATGACCAATACCCTGGGGGCCAGCGAACTGCTGGGCCGTCAGAACGAATTGATTCTGGCCTACCGTTGGTTGCTGGCCGAAAGAGACGCCGAATCCCTGGCCCATCTGGTGCAGAAAGTCGAAGCCCATCCGGCCGTGCTCGAAGCGCGGTTGCAGTTCTGGCACACCTATGCCTTGAGCTGGCTGGGACGGCAGGATGAAGCCCTGGACAACTTGCGCGAATTGGTCAGCACCGGTGGCTTGAGCCACGACCTGACCGAAAAGCAGCGGGCCTGGGTTCTGGTGGCTATCGCCGACACCTATTTCCTGCTGGGCGAATCCCCGACGGCACAGGATCTGTACCGCACCCTCAGCTCCAGCCGCGTGCTGGAACTGAAGTTGTGGGGCAAGTACCAGCTCGCCGGTCTGGCATTCATTGGCAACAACTATCTGGGGGCCGGCAACGGCTTTACGGAAGTGTGTGAAGGCACCCGCTTTGGCACCTGGCAGGACCACGCCTGCGCCATGGTGGAGATTGCTCGCGAACTCGAACGCATCAAAGCGGAAGGCGAGCCTTATGGCGTCGCAAACTATTATGAACGCTGAGCCACGGACTACTCCGGCTTTGCGTCCCGAAAGTGAGCTGCTGCAGCGGCTGCTCGGCCTCTACGAGGAGGAGCGCCAGATCTACAGCCAGGTCCTGGAGCTGTCCCGTCAGCAGGGTGAAATCGTGCGGCAAGGCGGTGGCCTTGGTGAGGTGCGGCGCGTGCTGCAAAAGAAGAAGAACTGCCTCGAGATCATCGGTCGCCTCGAGTTGATGGAGAAGCGCAACAAGCAGGATTGGGAGCGGCGCCGGCAGGGATTTTCCCGGGCCAATCGCAACCGCCTGCAGCAGGCCCTCAACCAGGTCACAGGCCTGATCGAGGAAATCCTGACCTGCGAAGAAGAGAACGATCTCTACCTCATCGAACAGGCGAGAACGATCTGATGACGCAACTGCTCACCAAATCCCACCCCGTCGAGGGCGTACTCGAGACCGGTGCCGATGGCAGCCGTGATCGCCGCCTCCTGCGTGGCTATTTGCACAAGACCAGCAACACTCTTTGCGGCATCAAGGGCTACGCCAGCCTCATTGCCGCCCCGGAACACGAGGCCTGCAATTCGGCCCAGTGGGCTGAAAAGATCATCTCTGAAGTCGAAAAAATGGAAGCCATCTTCCGTTCGGTGGGCGACCTCACCACGCCCCGGCAACATCCGGACGTGGGGGTCAACCTGCCGGGTTTGCTGGAAAACGTTTTTGCGGTCTGCGAAGAGAAATGCGACGGCCTGCAGGTGCTCAGTGGCCGCATGCCCCATGGCGAGATCCTCCTGCCACGGGCCGACTTATGCCTGGTCCTGACCGAACTGCTGTGCAACGCCAGCGAAGGCGTGGCGGGCAGTCCTCAGGCAGTGCGGGTGCAGATCACGGCCGAAGTGCAACCGACTGGACGCATTGCCTTGACCTTGCGCGACAACGGCCCGGGCATCGAAGCGGACCTGATCAACCAGATCACCGCCCCGTTCCTGACCACGAAGGACAATCACGTGGGCGTGGGGCTGACGCGGGTCGAGACCTTGATGGATATGTACGGTTTGGCCTGGGCAGTGCGCAGCACACCTGCGGCCGGGACCGTCGTCACGTTGGAAGTGGCGGAAGTTCTTTGATGAGAATTGGAATGACACGGGGCGACCATTCGCCATTCACGGAAGAAGAAAGGCACACGATGACCACCAAGCGCAACATCCTGATCGTTGACGATGAGCAGACCATGCGGGACTTCCTGTCCACCTCGCTCAAGAGTCGCTACCAGGTGCATACCGCCAGCAACGGAACCGCCGCCATGGCCGTGCTGCGGGCAGAAAAGATCGACCTGGTGTTGTCGGACATGCAGATGCCCGGCCGGGGTGGCATGGAGCTGCTGACCGACATCCGGACTCATCTGAATTATCAGCCGCTGATGATCATGATGACAGCCTTCGGCAGCATCGAATTGGCCCTCGATGCCACCCGCAAAGGGGCGCAGGACTTCCTGACCAAACCCTTCGGCATGGACCAACTCGACCACGCCATTAAGCGCGCCTTCGAATTCAACGAACTCAAGACCGAGAACAAATCACTGCGCACCAATGCCGCGGTTCGTTCGGATCACAAGGGGCTGTTGGGCAACAACCCGTCCATGAACCAATTGCGCGAAAAGATCGAGATGATCGCCGACAGCCGTGGCACCGTATTGCTGCAGGGCGAGAGCGGCACCGGTAAGGAAGTGGTGGCCCGCGCGATCCACGAAACGGGTAATCGGGCCAACGGTCCCTTCATCCGGATCAACTGTGCGGCCATTCCCGAGGCCCTGCTCGAGTCCGAACTTTTTGGCTATGAGCGTGGCGCGTTTACTGGCGCGGTTGCGGCCCGGCAGGGAAAATACGAACTGGCTGACGGCGGATCGCTGCTGCTCGATGAAATCAGCGAAATGCCTTACGCTATGCAGGCCAAGCTTTTGCGCGTTTTGCAGGAGCGCGAGTTCATGCGCCTGGGAGCCAAGTACGCCACCAAAGCGGACGTGCGCATCATCGCGACGACCAACCGCAATCTCAAGGAAGAGATCAAGGCGCACAATTTCCGCGAAGATCTGTATTTCCGCCTGAACGTGATCCCCCTGCGCATCACGCCCTTGCGTCTGCGCAAAGACGATATCCCGCTGCTGGCGGCCCATTTTTGTCAGAACTTCTGCGCGGAAAACAACAAGCCGTTGATGGAGATTTCCGAAGTGGCGATGCGCGGACTGCTGGCCATGGATTGGCCGGGTAACGTGCGTCAGCTGCAGAACGTGATCGAACGGGCCGTGATTCTCAGCACTGCCGATCGTCTGGACGAGGACATTCTCGGGCTGAGCGAAGAGATGGACGCGACGGATCGCTCGAGCGGCATGTCCCAGGACATGACCCTCAAGGACATGGAACGCGAATTGATCATGCGCAAGCTGGAGAACACCCGGGGCAATCGCACCCAGGCGGCCCACGAGTTGGGCATCAGCGTGCGCACGTTGCGCAACAAACTGAACCTCTACACAGACATGGGTCTGGAGATACCGGGTTAAGCCATGATCAAAACGGGACTTTTCAACAAGGCGCATCTGACGGACCTGAAGAAGGCCGTGGACGTGTACGCCCGGCGGCACCAGGTCACGGCGCAGAATATCGCCAACGTGGAAACGTCCGGCTATCGGGCGCAGAAGCTGAAGTTCGAGGAAATGCTCGACGGCGAGAACATGAAACTGCGGGGGTACAGCACCCACCGCAATCACATTCCCATTGGCCGGCAGAATCTGGATGCCACCCGGGACGAAATGGTCAATGCGGAAACCGGCTTCGACAATGGCGTCAATGACGTGGATATCGACAACGAAATGACCTCGTTGGCGACAAATGATCTGAGTTACCGAATGGCCACCCGCCTGCTCGCTGGACGTTACAACGTGCTGCGCGGCGCCATCAAAGGCCGGATGGGCTAGAAAGGACTGAACCATGGGTAACGGACTGTTCAGCTCAATAAAAATCAGCGCCTCGGGACTGCGCGGGCAACGCACCAAGATGGATGTGGTGTCGCGCAACCTGGCCAACGCCGAAACAACCAAAACCGCCGCTGGCACGCCCTACAGACGCCAACGGGCGATTTTTGAGCAGGTTCTGGGGGAGAAGGTCCAGGACCACCGACTCAATACGGGGGCCGATAGCAGGCTTTCGCGCACGCATCCGGCGCACATGAACGAGACGCTCAGCGGCACCAGAGAAGCGGCCGGTGGGATGTCCAGTGAAGTCAGCGTGGCCGCGGATTCGTCCGAATTCCGCGTCATCTACGATCCCGGCCATCCGGATGCGGACGAGGGCGGCTACGTCCTGATGCCCAACGTGAACCCGATCAGCGAGATGGTGGACATGATCACCGCCAGTCGCGCCTATGAGGCCAACGTCAGCGCAGTGCAGACGGCCAAGGACATGTTCAACGACGCCCTGAAGATCTAGCGGCGTCAGCTCAGGAGAGGTAACCGATCATGAGTATTGGAACCATCAAGGCACTCGGCAGCATAGACCCGCGGTCGGCCTACGGCGCCGGCAACGCCACAGGTGTGCCCAAGACCAACTTTGCCGACCAGTTGCAGAACGCGATTTCCGAGGTCCAGGATCTCGGCACGCGCAAGAACGAATTGGTCGAAGACATGATCACCGGCCAGACCACCGAGGTGCACGATGTGATGATCGCCGCCAAGGAATCGCAGCTGGCCTTTGAGTTGCTCATGGAGATCAGGAACAAATTGCTGGAGTCGTACCAGGAAATCATGCGAATGCCCGTCTAGGGCCCCCAAATTGGTCGTAGTGTGCAACTTGAGAAGGATCTGAGGTCAACCGGTGGACGGATTCAAGGGACAGATTGACAACTTAAAAGCCAGGCTTGGCCACCTTTCATTCAATCAGAAGGTGTTGCTGGGCGCGGTGGCGACCGCAAGCGTGATCAGCGTGGCGGTCTTCAGCTTATGGCTGCAGAAGGAAGACAGCGCCGTCCTGTTCACCAACCTGTCGCCTGAGGACGCTTCGGCGGCTCTGGCGGAACTGGCCAAGCAGGACATCAACGCCGAACTGACCAACGGCGGCAGCACCATCATGGTGCCCGAGACCGCTGTGCATCGGCTGCGAGTGGATCTGGCGGCCAAGGGCGTGCCTTCTTCGGGCACCGTGGGCTTCGAGATTTTTGACGGCAAGCAGTATGGCCTGACCGAATTTTTGCAGAATGTGAACTTCAAGCGCGCCCTCGAGGGCGAGCTCACCAAATCCATCGAAAGCCTGCAGGGCATCCAGTCCGCCCGGGTGCATCTGGTTCTGCCGAAGCCTTCGATATTCAAGAAATTGGCATCGCCGGCCACCGCCAGCGTGGTGCTGAACATGGGCCGCGACGCGCGCCTGGGCGACAACCAGATCAATGGCATCCAAAGCCTGGTAGCGGGCAGCGTCGAAAACCTGGAAACCGACGGCGTGACGGTCATCGACCAGCACGGCAAGGTCCTGTCGGCGGCCATGGCCGACGACGAAGCGGGACGTTCGGAAAGCCAACTGGCCCTGCGCAAGGAAGTCGAGGGCTACCTGGGCGAAAAGGCCAGCAGCATGCTGGACGGCGTGCTGGGCCCCGGCCGCTCCATCGTGCGGGTCAACGCGGCCTTGAACTTCGAAAAAATCGACAAGGAACGCGAGGTTTTTGACCCGGCGGCCACCGTAGTGCGCAGCGAAGTTCGCAACGAAGAAACCAATCCGGCGACCGGTGGCGCCAATGAAAACAGCACCACCAACTACGAAATCAACCGCACGGTCGAACACATCGTCGGTCACACCGGTGGTATCAAGACCCTGTCGGTGGCTGTCTTTGTCGATGGCACGTACGAAACCGGTGAAGACGGCGTTTCGACCTACCAGCCCCTTGGTGAGGGCGAACTGGGCCAGTTGCGCCGCGTCGTGCAAACAGCCATCGGCCTGAACTCCGTGCGCGGCGACCAGATTGAAGTCGTCAATATGCAGTTCCAACAGCAGGAAGTGCCGGGCACTGGCATGGCCCCCGATTGGGTCGGCATCGTGACCCAGTACGGCGGCAAGGCTGTGCTCTTGATCGCCCTGATGGTGATCATGATGACCCTCAAGAAGAACCTGGGCGGCCTGTTGAGCAATACCGGCAACGCGGTGGGCGGCAGTGGCGCTGGCGCGGCCGGCAGCAACGCCGTCGCGGAAGAACCCGAACACTTTGATGGCATCCCCGAATTGGATGACCAGGTGATCGGTGATATCCAGGACTATGCCGCCGACAATCCCGAGCGGGTAGCCGAAGTGATCCAGTCCTGGATTCGCGAAATCGATCTGAGCGGCAACGTCAAACAAGCGGCGGGGGACTGACATGAATAGCGCAGCCGTACGCAAAGCCGCCGTATTTTTGATGGCTCTCGGGCCTGACATCGCCGGACAAGTGATGTCCAAACTGCCCAACGACATGATTGAAGACCTGACTCATACCATTGCCGGCATGGGACACGTGACCTACGGCGAAAAGAAATCCGTCCTGTCGGATTTCATCGCCATCAGCAGCCAGATCTCCGGCATCGCCTTTGGTGGCGAAGAGACGGCCAAACAGATCCTGGAAGCCGGCTTTGGCAACCGCATGGCCAACTCGTTGCTCAGTCGGGTCACCAGCTACAGCGAAATCAAGAGTTTCGAACATCTCAAGAATGTCGATCCGCTGACCATCGCCAACTACATCAAGAACGAACACCCCCAGACAGTGGCGGTGGTTCTGGCCCATATGGACCCGCGTTTCAGTGGTCCGATCCTCGAGTTGTTGCCGGCCGAACTTCAGGGTGATGTGGCCCACCGCATGGCCATACTCGAAGCGCCCAACGGCGAAACCCTCAAAGCGGTCGAGGCCGTGCTGGCGGGGCAGTTGCAGGGCGAGATGCAGGCCAAGGATACGCAGTACGGCGGCAAGAAGCAGGTCGCCGAGATCCTCAACGAGATCGACCGCGAAGTGTGGCAGGAGATCCTGGACGAAATGCGCGAGATCGATGACGAAGTGGCCAACGACGTCAACAATCTCATGTTCGTCTTCGAGGACATCGTGGTCCTGAACGACGCCAACATCCAGGAAATCCTGAAAGAGATCGACGGCAAGGAACTGACCATGGCCCTCAAGGGCGCGACCGAAGAAATCCAGGTGAAGATCTTTGGCAACATGTCCAAACGTGCGGCCGAAGGCATCGCCGAGGATATGGAATACATGGGTCCCGTGCGCCTTGGTGATGTCGAAGAGGCCCAGCAGCGTGTGGTCGAAGTGATTCGCAGCCTCGAGGAAGCCGGCACGATCACCATCGGAAAGGGCGGCAAGGATGCTGAAATGGTCTCCTGAGCCCTTTGATCTCGCAGCAGAGGATGGACGATCTCCGCTGGTCTCGTCGGACGACTTCCAGTCCACCGGCGTTGGTGCATCCCACGGCGCAGACGGAAACTCGGCGCGCGAATTCCGCCGCGAAGCCGGCTTCAACGATACCAAGGCCCTGATGAATGCCCTGACGCCGGATGAGCGTAGTCAGGTCTACGAACTGGTGGAGCTCGATCTGGCCGAGGAATACCGGGTCCGCGAACAGGAACTGACGGCCGAATTCGACACCAGCGTCGCGGCGATCAAGATAGAAAACGAAGAATTCATGGCTGGTTGGACCGAGCGTCTGGCCAGTGCCATGGCCGTTCAACTGAATGAAGCCGCCTCAGCTTCGGCCCGCCTGGCGGTGCAGATGGCGGAAAAAATTGTGCGCCAGGCCGTGAAAGTCGACCCGGAAGTCATTGCCCGCGTGGTCGAGACCACACTCTTCAAGATATCCGAATCATCTCCGCTGACCCTGCGGACCAGTCCCGAAGACGCGTCCTGGCTGGAAGGCCAGTCGGCCCTGTTGGCAAGACTCCACATCGGCAATGTGGTGGCTGATCGGCGGGTCGACCGGGGCGGATGCATGGTGCAGAGCGAAGGCCGGGAATGGGATGCCACCCTGGACCGTCAGCTTGAGACTCTCGCCGAAATCGTCTCGGAAATGATCGGCACCGCGGTGCCGGACCCGTCTGTCCTGACGTCGCAAACTGTTGGGCCTGTTCCGGCGGAAACAACAACTCCTGATGTGGCACCCAGCAGCGAATCCGAGGTCGACGATGTCCCTGGCGTGGAATGATCTGGCGACGAATATCGGCCAGGCCGACCCTGTGCGCTCCGTTGGCCGGGTGACCAAACTGGTGGGTATGATCATCGAAGTCGGTGGCCTGTCCGCTCCGGTTGGCTCGTTGTGTCGCATCGAGACAGGACGGCACACACCGCCGGTACTTTGCGAAGTGGTGGGTTTTCGCAACGACACCTTGCTGGTGATGCCGTACCAGACCGCCGCCGGCGTGGCGCCGGATTGCCGCGTCACCGTACAGGCAACCCAACTGACCGTACCGGTCGGAGACGAACTGCTCGGGCGCGTGCTTGATGGTTTGGGACGACCTCTGGATGGCGGGCCGCCGCTTTCCAAACTGGCCCGCACCCATCTCGGCGGCGTGCCGACGCCGGCGATGAACCGCTTGCGTTCCGACGAAGTGATGTCCACTGGCGTGCGCTCCATCGACAGCATGATCACCACGGCTCGCGGCCAGCGCCTGGGCATCTTTTCCGGCAGTGGCGTGGGAAAATCGGTGCTGTTGGGCATGTTGGCCAGACAGGCCAGCGTTGAAATCAATGTTCTGGCGTTGATCGGTGAGCGTGGCCGCGAGGTCCGCGAATTCATCGAACGCGACCTTGGGCCAGAGGGCCTGGCCCGCAGTGTGATCATCGTGGTGACCAGTGACGAAAGCGCGGTGATGCGGGCCAAGGGCGCCGATACCGCCATGACCATTGCCGAACACTTCCGCGACAAGAATCGCGAAGTTCTTTTCCTGATGGACTCGGCCACCCGCTACGCCATGGCCCTGCGCGAAATCGGCCTGGCCGCAGGCGAACCTCCGACCACCAAAGGCTATCCGCCAAGTGTTTTTGGGGCGTTGCCCAAACTTTGCGAACGAGCCGGTTGGTCGGACATCAATTCGATGACCGCCTTTTTCACCGTCTTGATCGAAGGCGACGACATCCACGACCCGGTCGGCGACGCCATGCGCTCGATCCTTGACGGCCACATCATGCTGAGCCGCGACCTGGCTCGCCAACATCACTATCCGGCCGTTGACGTGCTTGGCAGCGTGAGCCGACTGCGCAATGGCATCGTCAGCAGTGACGACATCGCGGCGGGCGCCAATCTCATGCGCTGGCTGAAATCCCTGGAAGACAATCGTGACCTGGTCAACATCGGCGCCTATGTCGCTGGATCGGATCCGGTGCTGGATGAAGCCCTGGCCCATGAAGGCGAAGTGCGCGAATTCCTGACCCAGGGCGTGACTGAAGGCACCAACCTCACTGACACCCTCGGGCGTCTGCGAGAACTGACGGGAGTGGCTTGAGATGGCATTCCGATTCCGCTTGGAAAAAGTCGCTCAGTTCCGCCAGAAACTGGTGGATGAGCAGGGACGCCGGGTGGCCGAAGCCAACCGTGCGGTGGTGGCCCTGCAGGCCAGAATCGCCGCGGTGGACGAAGACCTCAGTGAGCATCTGAAGGATTTTTCCAACGCCAACGACGCCGTTGTCAGCGTGCAGGGCATGATGGCCCGCACGATGTGGGTTTCTCATCTGGACGAAATGCGGGCAGAGTTTTCCCGGGGGTTGCAGGCAGCTCAGGCAGAACTGGCCCAGCAGAGGACATCCCTGAACGAGGTTTGGCGGGACCTGGAGGTCCTGAATAAGCTGCGTGAAAAGCAAAAAGCAGCCTGGTTGGCCGACAAACTCAAACGCGAAAATCAGGATCTGGACGAAGTTGGCCAGATTCGTGCCGACCGGCAAAGACGGTCAAAGGTTGCCTCCTGAACGGCACAACTTTCCCCCGGATGGTAATCAGCCAGACGGGGAAAATTGTACCGAGGGGCCGCATCCGCTTTGAATAAAGAGCCTTACGGGGTTCGAAACAAGCCAAAATGAATTGCTCCCGCTGGCACTGGTGTTGCGAGAGCACGAGGGAACCGGCGGTGAATCGACCCTCCGGACAGTGACTTGAGGAGAATGTTCATGAAAAGCGTGCTCATCATATCGGTCATCACTTTTGCCCTCATTTTTGGCGGCGTGGTGGTGGTCAGCAGTCAGCTGAACAAAGCGGCCCAGGGCGGTGCGAACCCTGAACTGAGCGCGGAAGATTACGCGGCGGCCGAGCGCGTCTTTCACGACATGGCCGTCGAACGGGACCGCATCCAACAGGACAAGGAAGAACTGATGGCCCTGCGTCAGTCCGTCGCCGTGCAGGAACAAGTGCTTGAGCAGGGACGCGAAAGCCTGATGTCGGTCATCAAGAAGCTGGAACAGAAACAAATGGAGTACATCGAAGAACGCGAACGTTCGGCCACCAAGCTGGCCAAGATGTACGAAGCGATGAAGCCCAACCAGGCTGCGCCCATCATTGGCGCCCTGGAGATGGACATCATCCTGGACATCATGGGACGCATGAAAGAGCGCCAGGCCGCCAAAATCCTGGCCAAGATGGACCCGGGCCTGGCCGCCCAGGTGAGCACCCGCATGAGCCTGAAAGGGACTGGTTGATGAACAGCGTACAACATCAGGCTTTCTTTGAAACCGCACCCCGCGCAACCAAACGCTTGCCCGAGAACCTAGCGGTCGGTCGTGAGGACACGACAGGAAACGATCGTGATGACGGTGAGACCGGGGTCAGCTTTCCAAATTTGCTGGATGCGCAGAGCGAGGACCCGGCCAAGTCCGCCCAGGCAAACCCCGCGGTAGCCACGGCAACTGCGGCAACCGCCGTGGACTCGACCGAGACTGGACAAGTGGCCACGGTTTTGACTGGCGAAGGCGCCATCGCTCCTGAATGGGAGACTATGTCGGCTGAACAGGCCGCAGTCCTGCCTGAAGCGACCAGCGCAAATTGGGACCCGACAGCCACGACCGTTCAGACATCCCCGGAAATGGCATCGGCCACCGTGGCCGGCGATGTGCCGGCCATCCTGGCCCAGGGCCTTGCGGTCCAGGTCCAACAAACGGATGCCTCCCCAATTGGTGCGGCCGTTGCCGCGCAACCCGCTGGCGATCAATTGCCGGCCCAGGCCCCTGCCCAGGCCATGGCCGTCACGGCAGGGGCCGGCCCTGTGCCGACGACCGCCACGATTCAAGGACCTGGGGCTGAAGTTGCCGCGACGATCGAAACAGCTGTCACTGAAGTGGCGACCGAGGCGACCCAGGCGTCGGCCGCAGAACTGGAAACCGCCGTCAAGGGCCGGGAATCCTACACCCAGGTGTCGGTGGTCAGCGAATCCCAGATGGTGGCCGATTCGCTGAAAAGCGAAGCCCGCAATCAGGCGACCACCAGCAATCAAACAGCCGTGGCAGCGGACACCGAAATGCCAACTGCCATCGCACAGAGCAGCCAGCAAGCGGGTGCCGAAGCCGAGGGCAATCCCCAGCCGGAACAGGAAGCTGCGCCCGCCGCAGTCGAAACCCAGTCGCTGCCGGAATCCCAGGTCGCTGAAACGTCCAGTTCCCTGCACCCCAAAACCGAAACGGCCAGCAGCCCGGCTGTGGCCGAGACCGAATCCGTGGTTGCAGCTCCGGTTTCGTCTGACGCCCAGTTGCCCAGTCGGCCGGCTGGAATGACATCCCAGACATCTCAGACTCAGTTGGGGGCAGACCCGACCGTAGCGAGGGACATCCGGCAACAGGTCGTGCGGCACCTCAGCACCGGGCTCGATGATATATCGGGGCAACAAAAAATCACCATCAAGCTGAATCCCGAAAGCCTCGGCCAGGTGGAGTTGAATTTCGAGGCCCGTGATGACCGGTTGACCGTGGCCATCTCGGCCAGCAACCCCGAAGCCGAAGCGGCCTTGCGGGAGAACATGAAGGATTTGACTGATCGCATTGTCGAACGCTCGGCGCGCTTCAGTCACGTGGACGTGCGAGTCGAGATCAAGGATGGCACCGATACGCGCCAGGACCAGAAACAGGATCAGAAGCAGGACCAGAAACAGGACAATCGCCGCGAGAATTCAAAGCAAGACGGCTCAGGCGATCAGGGCGGACAAGGACAGCAGAATCAGCACAGTGGCAACGCCCAGCAAGCCTGGGAAAGCGCCATGAGCTGGCAATTGGCCGAGCAACTGGCCAACGAGGAAGGTTAGATCATGCCTATCGCGGGAATCACAGATGGCTATGGACCGGTCGCCGGTGCGGCAGAACGTGACTACTCAGAAGTCAGCAAGATCGACTTCATGACTCTATTGGTAGCCCAGATCCAAAACCAGGATCCCATGAGCCCCATGGACAACCAGGAATTCACTTCCCAGATTACCCAGTTCACCATGCTGGAAGAATCGGAGAAGACGAACTCGCTGCTGGAGGAAAGCCTCGTCCTGGGCCAGGCCATCAACAATACGTCCATGTTGGGCCTCGTTGGCAAGAACGTCACCGTCGAGGGCGATACCGCTTCGATCACCGAGGGCGTGGTTTCCCAGAACATGTTCGTCTCTGAATTGCCCGGTCGCGGCACCGTTGAAATCACCGACAGCAACGGCAATGTGGTCGCGACTCAGGAAGTCTCCATCCGCGCGGGCCTGAATGAATTCAACTGGGATGGCATGCTGGAGGATGACGAAATGGCCCCGGATGGCAACTACACGGTGAGCGTTACGGCCGAAACCGCCAGTGGTGACGAATTTCCTGTCACGACCCTGATGACCGGTCCGGTGGACGGACTGCGCTACGACAACAACCAGGCCATCGTGATGGTCGATGATCTCGAATACTACGTCTCTGAAATTTACAAAGTTAGCTAGTCAACCCGCCGGCCCCGGTGCCGGTGGACACTTAGAAGCAGGAGGATCTCATGTTCAAGTCCCTTTATTCCGGCGTTTCGGGCCTCGCGGCCAACCTGACCAACCTGGATGTTATCGGCAATAATATTGCCAATAGCAATACCACCGGGTTCAAGTCGGGGCGCGTGACCTTCAACGAGATGTTGACCCAGACCATCAAGGCGGCCAGCCGACCGGTGGCCGGGGGATTGGGTGGCTCCAATCCGCAGCAGATCGGCTTGGGAACCTCCGTGGGCAGCATTGACACCAACTTTGCCCAGGGCAACTTCCAGACCACGGGCAAGAACACCGATCTGGCCATTCAGGGCTCCGGTTTCTTCGTGCTCAGCGATGGCCAAAGTCGGGTCTATACCCGCGCTGGCATCTTCGGCCTGGACAGCGAAAACGTCATGGTGAACCCCTCGACCGGCCTGCGGGTGCAGGGTGTCATGGCCGACGCCTCCGGCAACATCGGCACCGGCCCGATGAGCGATATCTTCATCGACCCGGGCCTGGTGGTGCCGGCAGCTCCGTCGACCACCGTCGCGCTGATGGGCAACCTGGACAGCGCCAGTGATGCCAAGGGCACCGTCATGGAAAGCCCGGCCTTCCTGGTGGCCGCCGCAGGCACCGATGTGCTGACCGCAATGAGCGGTGAAACTCTCGGCGGCCTGGGGCTGACCGTTGGCGATACGATCAATATCAACGGCCGCGTTGGTGGGGTCGAGATCAACAGTGCCTCGGTCGCAGTGGTCGAAGGCATGACCCTGAACGATATGCTGTCCGCAGTGCAAACGGCTCTGAGCAATGAGGGCGTCAACATGGCCCTGGCGGTCGGCGCTGACGGATCGATTTCGGCCGTTCCGGCTACTGACACGGTCGACGGATTTTCACTGACGGTGGTGGGCAAGACCCAGTTCAATACCAACCTCGGTTTCCCATCGACTCTGGTACCGGGCACCGGCGGCAGCTCCAGCCAGCTGCGGGCCTACGCCCAGAGCACCGATTTGCTGAGTGCCATGTTTGATGCCAACGGCGTCAGCCTTGGTTTGGACAATGGCGCCACGTCGCTTGACCTGAGCGGTGCCATCGGCGGCGTCCAGAGCGAAACCACGGCGATGCCAATCACCGCGGCGACCACTCTTGGCGAGTTGGCCATGGAAATCCAGTACAACCTGAACGTCGACTCCCAGCCCGTTGAGATCAACGAAATGGGACAGATCGTGGTGCGGGGCGAAGTCGGTACCGCAACGGCGATCGGCGACATTTCCATCGGGGAAACCGGGATCATCAACACGGCCGTGGACAACGCCTTCTCCTTTGCCCAAACCCAACAGGCCACTGACCAGAAGACCTTCTCGATGGCTACGTCGATCTTCGACAGCCTCGGCAACGAGCACACTGTCAGCTTCAGTTTTGACAAGGTACCGGGACAGAACGAGTGGATCTGGCAAGCGAACACGGAAGGGGCCGAGACCATCTTGTCCGGCGGCAGCGGCCGTATGCGCTTCAGCGACACCGGCTCGGTCAGCGCGTTCACGTTCGATGACGGCTCCAGCTCCTTAAGTATCCAGCCGCAGCCCACCGGCACCGAGGGTGCCGCGAACATGAACCTGGAAATTGACTTTGGCGAGATCGGCGCCCTGACCGGACTGACCCAGTTCGAAGGCACTGGAAACTTGAAATCCATCGCGGACGGCTATGGCACCGGGTCTTTGGTCGACTTCAACATTGACCAGTCCGGCATGATCACGGGCATCTTCAGCAATGATACGGCCCAGGCGATCGCGCGCATCGGCATGGCTTCGTTTGCCAACGCCGACGGCCTGACCCGGGACGCCAACAACACCTACCGCCGCAGCGGCAACTCCGGCCAGGCGATCGAAATGTTCGCCGGCGACGGCAACGGCATCTCGCTGGTGCCGGGTGCGCTGGAAACCAGCAATGTCGATCTGGCTAAAGAATTTACGAACCTGGTGGTGGCCCAGCGCGCCTTCCAGGCCAATAGCCGGGTGATCACGACGGCGGATCAGGTCATGCAGGAATTGGTCAACCTGATTCGCTAGATAACTAACAGATTTGGGGTTAGCCCCCGATGCAGGCCCGGCGTCAAAAACAGGCGCCGGGCCGTAAAATCCGGAAAATCCCAGTCTGGGAGCTAAAGTTCATGATTAAAGTAACGAAACTTAATGGGAGAGAACTGGTGGTGAACGCCGATCTGATTGAGTTCATCGAAAGTACGCCAGATACCCTGATCAGCCTGACAACCGGCCGTAAGATCATGGTATTGGAAGAACTCGACGAGGTGATCAGGATGGCAGTCGGTTACCGCAGCAAGGCGAGGATCTATCCGATCCCCACCGGCGGGACCGGATCAGTGTTTGAAGGGTAGTCCGCAGCAACCAGGACCAGCGAGCAGCGGAGCCCAGGGAGTTCGCACGTGGATATTGCAACCATTATTGGCCTAGTGCTCGCTTTCGGCTTGGTCGTCTGGTCAATCATACTGGGTGGCAGTCTGAGTGGTTTTGTCGACTTGCCGTCGGTCGCGGTTGTGGTTGGTGGCACCGTCGGTGCGCTTCTGATCAATTTCCCCCTGCCCAGCATTCTGGGGCTCGGTAACATCTTCAAGAAGACGTTCATGTTCTCCCTGGATAACCCGGACGAAGTCATCGGCAAGATGGTGGGCTACGCCGAACGCGCCCGACGCGAAGGCATGTTGGCCCTTGAAGAAGATTCCGAAAACGAAACCGATGATTTCCTGCGCAAGGGTTTGCGCCTGGCTGTTGACGGCACCGACCCGCAGCTGCTCGAGAAGATCCTCGAAACCGACGTCGAACAAATCGAAAACCGCCACAGCGAAGGCGCGAAAATACTCAACGCCGGCGGCACGTTTGCCCCGGCCTTCGGCATGATCGGTACCCTGATCGGTCTGGTCAATATGCTCTCGAACCTGGAAGATCCGACCCAGATCGGTGCCGGCATGGCGACGGCCTTGATCACTACCTTTTATGGCGCTGTCCTGGCCAATGCCTTTTTCCTGCCGCTTTCGGGCAAGCTGGAAAGCCGCTCCAAGGAAGAAATGGTCATCAAGGGCATGATCATCGACGGCATCATGGCCATTCAAAGTGGCGACAGTCCTCGTATCGTTGAAGAGAAACTCAAGTCGTTCCTCTCGCCTTCGTTGCGCGAGAAGCTCGATTCCGGCAAGGAAAAGGCGGCCTGATCGGTTTCCGGATTGACTGACCGATCCGGTCCCCACCGGGAGGCCCATTTTGGGTAAGAAGAAAAATATCGTCGTCAAACAGGGCCTGCCTGACTGGGTCATGACCTACGGGGACATGATGAGTCTGCTGCTGACCTTTTTTGTGCTCATCGTCTCGTTTTCCTCGATGCAGGAAACCAAATTCCAGCAGGCTGCCAGCTCCCTGAAAGACGCCTTTGGCGTTTTGACGGCGTCCGAATCGGTAATCGCCTTCAATGACCCGTTGGTGCCGGCCCACAACCCGACCGCAGAAGAAGCCGATGTCCTCTACGAAGTTCGTGCCGTGGAGAAAATCATCCTGGACGAAGGCCTCGACAAGCAGGTCGCCGTCGAGGTTCGCGACGATGGCGTTCTGTTTCGCTTGAATGCGCCATTCCTGTTCAAATCCGGTGGAGCTGAGCTGGCCGAAGAGCCCAAAGGTGTCCTGGAAGAGATGTCCCGCTTCTTCACCAAGTTTCCCTATCAGATCGAAGTCGAGGGGCATACGGATGATATCCCCATCGGTTCGGCGAAATTTCCGTCCAACTGGGAGCTTTCTGCGGCCCGGGCAGTCACCGTGGCACGATACTTCCAAAGCGTAGGCATGCCGCCTTCGCGCATTGCCGCTACCGGTTACGGGGAATTCCGCCCCATCGCCGACAACGCCACGGCCGAAGGACGCGAAAAGAACCGTCGGGTGGAGATTTTCCTGCATTTGGAGCGGAAAGACCTGACACAGCAGCGCGAATTGCCTTTCAGCGACTCTCCGATTCAGCTCGAGCAAGTTGAGCTGGAAACGAAGCAGCCGCCGAAAAAGACGGAAGAAAAAGTGCCGGTGCGACCAATTATCAACCCGGTGACCGGCAAACTGGGCGT
>CAZLUL010000037.1:0-24039 GCA_964562635.1 uncultured Fibrobacteraceae bacterium
GAATCCACCAAAACGGGATTATTCGTTCCGGTCCTCGCAGAGATCAAAGATCAATTTTTCGATAATGATATCGGGTTTCAATGGCGAGCCCTTCAGGCGGCGCTCGCATTGCAAGGCGGCCCGCAGGTTTCGCGACAGACCATCAGCACCCATGGCGCGAGCCATCGGTTCCAGGTACCGCAAACTGTAGGGATTCTGCCCGCTCAGCGCCGCAATGTCCCGGTCAGCCATGTTCTGCCGTCGTCCGGCCGCCAGGATTTGTCCTTTGCGCACCCGTGAGACCAGCAAGGGGGCAATCTCGTAGGCCGTCTTCCCCCATTCCGACAACCGAAACCAGGTCTTGAGCACCTGACCGGCCCGGCCAGGTCCCAGGCTGCTCGTGATTTCGTATCCTTCGAGCGCGGCCTGATCCATGATCACCCGGCCGACTTCTTCGGTGGTGATGACACCGCCCCGATCTTCAGCCAACAACGCCAACTTGGCAATTTCGCCCTTGAGACTGAGCAGATCGTTGCCCACCAAATCACACAACAACTGCGCCTGCTCGCGGGTCAACGGCAGGCTTTCCATTTTGGCAGCCTTGAGAATCCACTGCACCAGAGCGTCACCGCTGGGCGGCACAAAATCGAACAGGAACCCTTCACTCTGGCAAACCTTGACCCATTTTTTGCGCTTGTCGACCTTCTCGGCGGTCATGATCAGAATCGTCTCGGGCACCGGCTTGGCCAGGTAACGCCCCATGGCTTCCTGGCTCTCCTTGTCGCTCAGGCAGCGGTCAATATTCTTGACCCAAATCAACTGCACACCACCGAGCATCGGCAACGCCAAAGCCAGCTGCAGGATGCGTCCGACATCAGCCTGGTCACCCTGCAGAACGTGATAGTTGAAGTCTGATCCGCTGGCCCCCAGGGCATCCTTGCGGATCCTATCAATGACGCCTTCCATGCGGTGGGTGTCCTCGCCGGCCAGCACATAGACTGGTCGGTAGGTCTTGTTCTTCAGGTCCTGATTGACCAGTTCCTGAAAACCCGGCGCGCCACTGCCCTTGTTTTTGCGATAACCCATACCTACCAATCCTCCACGACCAGGGCCAGAATATCACGTACGATTTCCTCGGCCGCTTCCTTGCGTGCCGTATCCTCACTGGTCACATCGTCATTCAGCACATAGTTGCCCGTGCCGGTGAACCGTTTGCGCTCGAACAGTTTTTCGCCCGTCGCGCGTACCGTCAGGGTCAACTCCACAGCGATCTGCACCTGGTACTCAGTCACTGTCAGGTCCTGCCGCGCCGCCACTTCCTTCAGTCCATAGCGCATGACTTTACCGGCCAAAATCGTATCGGCGTCGCCCTCGTCAACCACCTTGAGGGTATTGTCCAGCTGCACCGCCAGAACGATCGCGTCGGCCAGGTCCACGCCAATATTCGGTTCACTGGTCATGTTTTCCAGATACTGGACCGCGACGCGTTTGAAGCTTTCATCCACCCGACCGCTACTCGCGGAATAGACTCCACAACCAGCCAGCAGAGTCAGCGCCAAGATTACCAAAACCGGTCTGACGAGATGCTTCATTCTACTCCTGATCCTTGATGCCGTACTGCTTCAAACGGTAACGGAATTTGTCCCGGTTCAAACCCAACAGACGGGCAGCCCGGGTTTGGTTGCCATCGGCAGCCTCGTAGGCCTTGCGCACCAACACGGCTTCAAATTCGTGCACCAGCTTTTCCAACGCGACACCTTCACGGGGCAGTGGATTGACCAGCACATCCTCCAGCAGCGCCGGCAACTCCAAGTTGCTGTGGCCACTGGCGCTCAAATTCAGGTGGGCCGCTTCCAGGATCGGACCGTCTTCCAATAGAACGGTACGCTCCATCAAATTGCGCAGTTCCCGAATATTGCCGGGCCAGCCGTAATCCATAAAAGCCTGCCGGGCCGAGTCGCCGATGGCCTTGAAGCCTTTGCCGAACTTCCTATTGTAGAAATCCATGAAATATTCGGCCAGGGGCAGAATGTCATCCTGCCGCGAACGCAGCGGCGGCACATGCAGCTGCACGACGTTCAAGCGGTAATAAAGATCTTCGCGAAACAGGCCAGCGCGCACTTGCGCGGCCAAATTCCGATTGGTTGCTGCGACAATGCGCACGTCCACCGTGATGTCGGCAATGCCCCCTACCCGCCGAAAAGACATCTTCTCCAGAACCCGCAACAGCTTGACCTGCACCGGCATGGCCATTTCACCGATTTCATCCAGAAACAGCGTGCCCGAATTGGCCAGCTCCAACAGACCCATTTTCTGGGTCACCGCATCGGTGAAGGCGCCCTTTTCGTGGCCAAACAATTCGCTTTCGAGCAACAACTCCGGCAGGGCCGCGCAGTTGATCTCCAGAAAAGGCGAATTGCTGCGGTGTGAGGTGCGGTGAATGAGATTGGCCACGACATCCTTGCCCACCCCACTCTCACCTTCAATCAAAACCGTGGTGGCCGAACCACCGGCAATCTTGCGCACGATGTCGTAGATCTTCAGCATGGCCGGCGACTGGCTCGGCACAATTTCATCCGAGCTGCCAAACAGATCGGCCTGGGTTGTGTTCTTGAATCGTTCGCGGGCTTCGGCGGTCGCCTCGAGAGCCTTATCCACCACCGCCAGCAAACTGTTCAATTGGATAGGTTTGGTGACATAGTCGAAAGCGTCAAGCTTCATCGCCTGCACTGCCGAATCAGTCTGGCTATAGGCAGTGATCATCACGACCGGCAGGTGTGGGTAGTGTTCCTTCAGGGCCTCGAGAACCTGTAAGCCTGGCATGTCCGGCAGCATCAGGTCCAACAACACCAGATCCGGCACCCGCTCAATCGCCGCCGCAATCGCCTCTTGGCCCGTGCCAGCAGTCAGCACGTCATACTCACGGTCTTCCAGGGTCGCTTCGAGAAACAACCGGATGGCTTCTTCGTCGTCAATGACCAGGATGACCGGCTTCATGGAGGGCATCAATACCTTGGAAAATGGGAATGGCGCAGGCCTTGTGGCGCTCCAGTCGGAGCGGAAAAATGATTATGCTACTCGGCCAGCCGGGAAGCAAGCAGGGAAACGGCTGACCGGCGCCAGAGCCCCAAATGCCGCCGCAATGGCGCAGAATGCCGCGCAAAAAAAGTGACCACCCTTGCGAGTGGTCACCTCAAATTTTCGCTCGAATGGCAGTGATCAGCGAGCGCCATCGCCCTTGAGCACGACACTGACAGTGTTCAGCAGAATCTGACTATCCTGCCGGAAGCCGGCTTTCTTGATGTACTGCCGATCCAGCTCGATCTTGCGGCGCACCGAGTCCAGACTGTCGTCATACCCGTTGATCACCTGGGCCAGGCCCGTGATACCCGGCAGGACCAACAACCGTTGGTGGTAGTGCGGGATCTCTTTCTCGAGTTGCCTCACAAAAACCAGACGTTCCGGACGCGGACCGATCAGACTCATCTCGCCCCGCAGGACATTGAGAAACTGCGGCACTTCGTCGAGGCGGGTCTTGCGCAGGTAGCGCCCGACGCGAGTAACCCTGACGTCGTTCTGGGCAGCCCATTGGGGCCCATTGGCTTCGGCATTGACACCCATGGTCCGCAACTTGAGTACTTTGAAGGGGCGTCCCGGCTGCAAGACCTTGCGCCGTTCCTGGCCGTCGAACTCCGACCGCACTCGGCGACGGTTCAGCCCTACCCGTTCCTGGCTGAAGAACACCGAACCCGGCGAATCGAGTTTGATGATCAACGAAAGCAGCGGCAACATCAGACCAAAAATTCCCAGGGCCAGCAGGGAAATGCCGATGTCAAATATGCGCTTGAGTCCGAGGTAAAGTTCGCCGGGCAGCGAGAATGAAAAGTCGTTATCGCCCACACCTTCCAAGATACCGCTGACCGGTGGAACCTGAGTGTTGCCACCCATCGACTCCAGCACCGCACCAGCTCCACCAGTGGACATCATCGGTCCACTTCCAGCTTTCATGCCGGGAGCTTCAGCGCGCTTACGCCGGTTTTTGGTAATGGATTTCCCGTTCATTTGTTCACCATAAAGAGACTTCTGCGAAGCCGCTCCCTCTTCCCAGAGCTTGAACTCTGGAATCCCCATGATTGCTAATAACTGAATCTGTCCATTAATTTCGTGGCCTGGTCCCCCGACACAGAGCCCCGATCAGATTATGATGAACATTGTACCGGAAAATTTGAACCTGCGCAACCATGTTTTTTCGTTTTGGACATATTTGACATGAATTTAACCGCTTTAAATATCCAATCGCTAAATTTCTTCATTGCTAATCCGTTACCGGCACGGCATTCTAGCTCTACTGAGCGAGTTTCTTGCAGTTTGACCTTAATTTGATCTTTAAGGCCCGAGTGTCCAACCATGCAATTCCCGAAGTCTTTAATTTTTCGGACCTTCGCCGTGATCGCCGTTTCGGTGGTCATCTATGCCGGCGTCGCTCTTTTTGTCGGATGGGATGGTCTGCGTAGCGAATTTGCCAAGTTTCCCCTGCGTTTGCTGCTGCCCCTCGCTTCGCTCTCCCTACTCAACTACGGCCTCCGATTCTGGCGCTGGGAAATCTTTTTGCGGACCCTGAACGTCCGCCTTCCGTTCCGGGAGAGCCTCGGCCTCTACTTCGCGACCTACCTCATGGTGATCACACCGGGCAAGATCGGCGAAGTTTTCAAGGCCGGAATTCTCCGCGAACGGCACGGCGTCAACCTCAGCCTGGGCTTGCCGATTGTCCTGGCCGAACGCATCTACGATTTCCTCGCCGTATTGGCTCTGGCTGTGGCGGGGGTCTTCTTTTGGCCGGGATCCTTCACCGGCCTGACCACTGGCCTGGTGACGGCCGCCGGAATTCCCGTGCTCCTGTTCCTGTTTCAGGCCCGCCCGGTGCGCAATTTTCTGGTCCGCAAAGTCGCCTCATCTCCCCTGCTGACTCGGCACCAGATCGGCCTCGATGAGGCCTCCGAAACTCTCAGCCAATTGCTGGGCCTGAAGCTGGGCGCGTATTCCATGGGGGTTTCGGCTTTGGCCTGGCTCGCCGAATGCGCCGGCCTCTGGTTGGTCTGTCGCGGTCTGGACTTTCCCATCCCCCTGGGCCAGGCGATTTTTGTCTATGCCGCAGGCACCATCGTTGGCTCGTTGTCGTTTCTGCCAGGTGGCCTCGGCGGCACCGAAGCGACGATCATTTGGTTGCTGGCCTCGCTGGACATGAGCCACGCCACTGCTGCAACCACTGCGCTCCTGGTTCGTCTATTCACGCTCTGGCTGGCGGTCGTGGTGGGGCTGGGATTCTTCGCCGGATTTCGGAAGATGCTCACTGAAGACAACAAAGAAGAGACCCGCCTCTCCTGAAGCAGGTCTCTTGTAATTTGTGAGAAGTTCTCAACTCAGCCGGCGCGCCACGCTACCGGTCCCGGTTGTAGGTGATGTTGTCGTAGGCAAGGTAGAGCGTCGCCAGTGCAGTCAGTGTGCCCAGAATGAGCGGCAAATTTGCCCGGATCCAACTGGGTTTTTTGTATTCCACACTGATCGTATCGCCAGGATAGACCAACGGGTTGCCCAAATCATCTCCCTCCAACAGGAACAGTTCCAGGTTCACGATTTCGGCCTTGTTGCGCACACCGTCGTTGTGGACCCAGTAAATTTTTGTCTTCTCGGCCAGTACGGAGGGCGCCCCGGCCTGCATCAGAACATCCATCATCGGCGTGCCTTCAACGATGGGCACGATCGTAGGCACACCCACGCTGCCAAACACCTTCACGCCATCGTGGGCCTGGACCCCGGGAATACCTTCCTGCAAAGCCGGAATGATCAGCGTATCGCCATCTTCCATCAGGAAATCCGGCACACCCTTGCCGTCCATCATCCCGGACAGATCCACGGGGTAGACCTTGGGCTGACCATCAACTTCGCGAATGATCCGGGCTTCGCGCAGATTTGCGCCCGCCGTCGGGCCGCCAAAGGACCGCACCAGATCCCACAAGGTAGGTGCAATTTCGTAGTTCAGAACGCCCTTTCGGTCAACACTGCCGATCACGTAGATCTGCACACCGCCAGTGGCGCCCAGTTCCAGTTCCAAGGCATCGAGGGTCGGGTAGAACAGGCGCAATTTCTGTTTTAAGAGCAGCGAAGCTTCGTCCACCGAAATCCCGCCCAGTTCCAAGGCGCCAACCGGCTCGATGGTCACTTGTCCGGAATCGTCCAGCACCAGCTCCTGGTCGAGTTCAGGCCTGCCCGGCACAGTCAGTTTCAGGTGGTCGCCTGGGCTCAATAGCGCCGCACTGGAGTCGGCAGTCTGGGCCACCACCAACAGGGGGTTGAGCATGAAAGCGACCAATGCCAGCCAGGCCACGGGCCGCCAGGGCCTGGCCAGGGATTGGGATCCGGTATGAACGCGCATATTGTCCTCCATGATCACGTGTTGTCTCGATACCAGTCGACAGTACGGCTCAAACCCTCATCCAGACTCACTGAGCCGTCATAGCCGAGATACTTTTTCGCCAAGTCGACCGAAGCCTGGGAATGCCGCACATCACCGGCGCGGGTTTCGTCATGAACCGGGTCGATTTCCGACCCGAGCAACTGGCGAATCTGCAGGCACAAATCCTTGACCGAAATGCGGCCACCCAACGCCACGTTGTACGAACGTCCGCCGGCCTCGTTGTCGGCGTTGCAGGCCGCAACATTGGCCTCAACCACATTCTGGATGTAGGTGAAGTCCCGGGACGCGCCACCGTCTCCGTGAATAATCGGCGCCTCGCCCTGCAGAAACGCCGTGATGAATTTCGGCACCACAGCGGCGTATTGGCTGTTCGGATCCTGGCGCGGACCGAAGACATTGAAGTAACGCAGACCAATGGTGCTCAGGCCGTACAAATTATTGAACACCGAACCGTACAATTCGCTGACCCGCTTGTTCACCGCATAGGGTGACATGGGCTTGGGCTGCATGCCTTCGTGCTTGGGCAGTTCTTCAGTGTCCCCGTAGATCGAACTGCTGGCCGCATAGACCACCCGCCGCACACCTTCGAGGTGGGCGCCCCAAAAAACCCGCAGCGTGCCGCCGATATTGTGTTCGTCGCTCATCAGGGGATCAGCCACGCTGCGCGGCACACTCGGCAGGGCGGCTTGATGAAAGACACAGTCCACCCCTCGACAACATTCCCGCACCGTCTCGATGTCGGTGATGCTGCCTTCGACGAAGCGCAAGTTGTCAATGATATCGCTGAGGTTTTCCCTGCGACCGGTCGACAGGTTGTCCAATACGACAACTTCGTGTCCTTCGGCCACCAGGTGCCGGGCCAGATGGGAACCGATAAAGCCGGCCCCACCTGTCACGAGATACTTGCTCATTCCGGCTGTTCCTTAATCGCAGTTGCCTGCGTTGGCTACAGTTTGATCAGATTTTCGGACGTGTGGCCTTTCAGGGCATTGCGCGTATCGATCACGATGGGCCCCTTGTCCAACAGCATCACGTGATCGACCTCGGCATGACGAGTCACAATAACCACAGCGTCAAATCCGGCCACTGCCTCGGGGGTCAGGTCGTCCAGCCGCACGCCCTTGATGGCCGCCGGCAAGGCGGGCACGTGGGGATCATGCCACGATGTTTCGGCGCCACGCTCGGACAGCATTTCCAGGATGTCCAGGGCTGGCGACTCGCGCATGTCGTCGATACCGGCCTTGTAGGCCACACCGACGATCAGCACTTTGCTGCCGTTGACGGCTTTGCGGTGGTCGTTCAGCCCATCGGTCACCAGCTTGATCACGTGCTTGGGCATGAACCCGTTGACCTGCCCCGCCAACTCAATGAAGCGGGCTTCGCTGCCAGCCTGTTTGGCCTTCCAGCTGAGATAGAACGGATCGATGGGAATGCAATGTCCCCCCAGGCCGGGGCCAGGATAGAACGGCATGAAGCCGAAGGGCTTGGTGGCCGCCCCTTCGATCACTTCCCACACATCGATGTCCATGGCGCTGCACATCAGGGCAATTTCGTTGACCAGACCGATGTTCACGCTGCGGAAAGTATTTTCCAGCAGTTTGACCGTCTCGGCCACGCGCACCGACGAAACGGGCACCACTGTTTCCATGACCTGACCATAAAGGTTGCCAGCCACTTCGGTGCAGTTGGCCGTCACGCCGCCGACAACCTTGGGGATGTTGATGGTATTGTAAGTCGGGTTGCCGGGATCAACACGCTCGGGCGAGAAGGCCAGGAAGAAATCTTCGCCCACCTTGAAGCCTTTTTCTTCCAACAGGGGCAGGATGACCTCTTCGGTCGTGCCAGGATAAGTCGTGCTTTCCAGGACGACCAGCATCCCGGCGTGCATGCTGTCGGCGATGGAGCCCACGGCAGCCTGGATGTAGGTGATATCCGGGTCGCGGGTTTTGCCCAATGGTGTCGGCACGCAGATGTTCACGCTGTCGACGTCCCTGAGATTTCCGAAATCAGTGGTTGCCACCAGACGCCCGGCATCCACGACACTTTTCAGTTCGTCGCTGCCGATGTCGATGATGTAGCTATTGCCCGCGTTGACCTGGTCCACTTTTGATTGGTCCAGATCGAAGCCCGTGACATGAAAGCCGGCCTTGGCAAAACCCACGGCCAGGGGTAAGCCCACATAACCGAGGCCCAAAACGCCCAAACGGGCTTCCTTTTGCTGCAATTTGCTGATCAGGTCCTGCATTTTATTCCTCGCCAGTGGCAAATGTTTCAAGTCCACCCGATAGGGTGCACCTCAATCCGGTGTCCTGCCCGGGCAGCACGCAAATACTCTGTTCCCAGTGTCTTCGGCCTAAGGAGGGGTCCAGTTGACGTCAAATTTCGCTGTTTTTAAACGTCACCGGTGTCAATCTTCGTCGATCTCGTCCTGGGGCTCCCTGAACACGGCTTGCAACCGCGCCATCTCCCGCCGAATTTCCTTCAATTCCATCACTTTGTAATACAGACGGCGCAAAACCGAAAGCACAAAAAGTCCCATCAGGCCCATGGCGGCCCACCTGTAGGCGGGATTCAGATCCGTGCCGTGGCTGTCGAAGAGCGCCCACAAGGTGCGGGCAAATACCACCAGGGTCACCGCAAAGGCCACTGTCAGCAGGGCATGCACCAGGCCGCTGGTGAAATCCTCCCGGCACCGCAAGTATTGGCGCAGGGGAAAGTCCTCCGCCCCACCCTCGCGAAACCGCGAAGAAAAGACCTCGGATTTTCTACGGGATCTCTTCGAAATCAGCATCATCGATCCCCTGTTCCGTCAAATCCGTATAGCCGGCATCTGCAGGGTCCGCACTGGACATCCCTGGATCATCGACTTTCGGGCGCCGCTTCTTCTGCCCGGCCGCCTTGAGGCCACGGTATAGCCTGCGGACCATTATGCCCACCAATAACAACAACAAAAGCCGTATCAAGAACATCACAACACCATTTTGGTTGGTCGATCGGTACAATTTTGTCGGAAATGACGGACAGATGGGGACCAGATCAGAGAGTTTGGGTGGTACGCCCGACGGGATTCGAACCCATGACCTTCAACTTCGGAGGCTGACGCTCTATCCAGCTGAGCTACGGGCGCACCATAAAACTGATCCGAGACGCGGAAGTATGGTCGTTGAACCCCTCCGCGTCAAATAACATGTCTGTCGCCGAACATCTCCATCTGAGCCAAATTGGCCAGCTTGTCCCCCACACAACTTGTCCCCCACACAGCTACGCGCGGGCCAGCAATTGTTTCGCGTAGGCCACCCGGCTGCCGGATCCGGTTTCAGCAGTCGCACCTTCGGCGCCTTCGCCTCCCAGCAGGCGGGCGATCTCGGCCAACCGCTCATCTCCGGTCAGGGGGCCCACCGTCAGCACCGTGCGTTCGTCGACAACGGCCTTGGCCGCCTTCAGATGCGCTGTGCCCCGGGCGGCGACTGTTGCCAGGTGAGTGATGCAAAGCACCTGCCCACCCGCGGCCAATTCGGCCAACAGGCCAGCCACGGGAATGGCGTTGTCCATACCCAGGCCGGCATCAATTTCGTCAAACAAGAGCAACGGTTGCTCACCCTGGTGTCCGGCCAAAACCGAAAGACCCAGATAAATTCGGCTTTTTTCGCCACCGGATGCAATCTGCCCCACTTCGCCGCCTTTTTCGCCCCGATTGGTGCGAGCGCGCAGCCGGATTTCGTCGGCGCCGGTGCCGGTGACGCGGCAACTGCGCCCGTCCACTTCGATCCCGTTTTCGGGTGCGAGGCGTGGCTCGACGGCAAACTCCAGGGAAATTTCCGGCAGGGCCAAGGGCCGGATCACTTCACAGGCCCGGGCCGCAACCCGCGGCGCGCCGGCGATGCGTTTGGTCCGCAGGTCAGCCGCCACCGCACCCACTTTCTGGCGAGCCTTGGCCGCTGCGGTGGTCAATTCTTCGATATCCGCCGCCGCCTCGCGTTGCCGCGAAATTCGTTCGCCCAGGATTTCCTGCAATTCGATCAGGCCCGCCACGTCGCGGTCGTACTTGCGGCGCAGGTCTTCGTACTGGGCCTTGCGTTCTTCCATCTCGTCCAGGCGGGCGGGATCCACTTCGGCACCGTCCAAAAAACGTTCCAGATCCTTGGCCGCCTCCGAGACCAGCGCTTCGGCGTCTTCGATCTCGCCCAGGATCGCGGCGATCTTCTGGCTGTTGGCCGCCACCGGAGCCAGGGCTCCTTCGGCTGCGCCGAGCAGTTGTCGTGCGTTGGCCTGCCCTTCGGTCAAATGGGCCAGAGCCTTGCCGGCTCCTTCGAGCAATGAGCGGGCGTTGCGGGCAAAGGACAGTTGCTCGGCCAGTTGGGGCTCTTCGGCCAGGTCAAGCCCCATGCCGGTCAACTCCCGGTGCTGGTACTGCCACATCTCCAACTGTTGCCGCGCGAAATCCTCTTCCTGCCGCCGCCGATTCAATTCGGTCTCCAGTTGCTGGGACAGCTCCCGTGCAGAGCGCAACTCAGCCAACTCCGGTCCCAGTTCCAACACATTGTCCAGGAACTCCTGGGCGAATGAAGGCCGGCTCAACAGCCGCTGCTGGTCCTGACTTTGGATCGCCAGCAGGGCGCCACCGATCTGTTCGAGCAGAGCCAGCGACGAAACCAGCCCATTGATCAGGACCCGCCCCCGCCCTTCGCGCCGCAGCTCGCGTCGCAAGACGAGGATGCCATCGCCGCCCAGCCGCACACCCAGGGTATTGAGCCAGGCGACCGTCTTGGTGCGTCCGCCCAAATCAAACACACCCTCGACCCAGGCCAGGTCTTCGCCTTCGCGGATGATACCGCGGTCGACCTTGACCCCAGTGAGAAGGGAAAGCGCGCCGGCGATCAGGGACTTGCCCGCGCCGGTCTCGCCTGTCAACATGGTCAGGCCCGGCTCCAAGGTCAGGTTCAGGTCTTCCACCAGGGCCAAATGCCCCACGCGCAATTCGTGCAGCATCAGGATCCATCACCGATCCGGCGGCGCGGCCCACCCCAGTTGAGTTTGTGCCGCATGACCCGGTAGAAACTGCTGTGCGGAAACTTCACCAGCACCACTTCCTGGTGGGCTTCCTTGAAGTTCAGGCGATCGCCATCGGCCAGGACGTGGGTCTTCTGACCATCGGCGGTCAGCACGGCCCCTTCACCGGTCTCATGCAGGATCAACTCGATATCCGTATCGTCCGCCACAATCAACGGGCGCATGCCCAGGCTGTGCGGACAAATCGGCGCCACCAGAAGGCAAGGCACCTTCGACTGGCAAATCGGACCGCCGGCCGACAAGTTGTAGGCCGTGCTGCCGGTGGGTGTGCTGATTATGATGCCATCGCCAAGGAAACGCCCCAGCGAATCTCCATCCATGAACAGTTCCATATCCAGGGCGCGGGGCAGCGGCCCCATGTTCACCACCAGATCATTGAGGGCGCTGCTGCTGGCGATTCTTTCGCCGTCCCGCCACACGCTGCAATAGACCCGCGAGCGGGCGTCCAGGTGATAGTCACCGGCCAGCAGGTCGGTCATCGCCGTGGCCAATTCTTCCAGCGGCACATCGGTCAGGTAACCCAGCGAGCCCAGATTCACTCCCAGCAGTGGCACGCCGGATTGGCCCAGCACCCGGGCGGCCCGCAGCATGGTGCCGTCGCCCCCGAAGGCAATGACCACGTCGACCTGATTGATGAGTTCTTCGTTGGGCAGGAAAGTGATGTCGCCCGGCAGGGCGCTGCGCAGGTCTTCGGAAGCGTGCACCGCGACACCCGACGCCTGGCACAGGGTCGTGATGGTCACAGCGGCCGGTGGCAATTCCTGCTTGGTCGGATTGCCGAACAGGCCGACGGTTTTGATGGTCTTGTTCGTCATCTGACCTTCCTGGGTCATGACGCGCTTCGCGCCTGCGGCCCGGTCCCCTGCGAGTTACCAGCCGCTTCGGACACTTGTTTGCGCACCGTCGTGGCAATCCCTGCCGCATCGAGGCCGAGGCTGGCCAGCAATTCGTCACGGGAAGCGTGTTCCTGGAATTTGTCCGGAATGCCGCACAGCTTGACCTGCGGACCACCGGCACTGCCTTCGGCTGCCGCCCACTCCAGAACCGCCGCGCCGAAGCCGCCGGCAATGCTGTTTTCTTCGAGGGTCACCACCAGGCTGTGGCGCTGCCAGACATCCGCCAACAGTTCGCTGTCCAGGGGCTTGATGAAACGCATGTCCACCACTTCACATCCCAGGCCTTCGGCCTGCAACTGCTCGGCCGCCACCAGGGACGGCTGAACCATCGAGCCCACGGCCAACAGGCAGATATCCGCCCCGGCCGCCAGGGTCTCGGACTTGCCCAGCGGGATGGGTGTCGGTTCGGAACTGGTATCGACGCCGCAGCCCGAACCGCGGGGGTAACGCAAGGACGAAGGACCATCGGTACGGGCCAGGCCAGTGGCCAACATGTGCCGCAGTTGGTCTTCGTCGCGGGGTGCCATCACCACCATGTTGGGCACCATGCGCAGGAACGTGTAGTCAAAAACGCCGTGATGAGTGGGGCCATCTTCGCCCACCAGTCCACCGCGATCAACGGCAAAAGTGACCGGCAGTTTTTGCAACGCCACATCATGAATCAGGTGATCGACCGCCCGTTGCAGGAAGGTCGAATAAACCGCCACCACAGGTTTGCAACCGGCACTGGCCAGACCACCGGCAAAGGTGACGGCATGACCTTCGGCGATACCCACGTCATGGAAACGGTCCGGGAATCGATCGCGCATCCCCGTCAGGCCCGTGCCCGATGGCATCGCTGCGGTGATGGCATGAATACTGGAGTCCTTGGCCGCCAGATCACACAAAGCTTCACCAAAGACCGAGGTGTAGGCCGGGATCGCCGGCTGGACCACCTTGATGCCCTCGGCTTTGTCGAATTTCCCCACACCGTGATAACGCTGGCCATCCTGCTCGGCAAAATGATAGCCCTTGCCTTTCTCGGTGCTGATATGAATCAGGATGGGTCCGGGCAAAATGCGCACCGCTTCGAGGGTGCGCATGAGCAAAGGCAGGTCGTGGCCATCGAGGGGACCAAAATATTTGAAGCCCAGTTCCTCGAACAGGATCGTCGGCACCACCAATTGTTTCAGGCTTTCCTTGATGCGGCCAGCCAATACCTGAGCCTTGCCACCATGGGGCAAAATGCCCAGCAAATCCCAGACATCAGCCTCAAGTCTGACGTAACTCTTGCCGCTGGTGATGCGAGTCAGGTATTTGGAGATCGCCCCCACGTTGGGCGCGATACTCATCTTGTTGTCGTTGAGCACGACGATCATGTTGGTGCCCAGTTGGCCCGCATTGTTCAGGCCTTCGTAGGCCAGGCCACCGGTCAACGCCCCGTCGCCCATCACGGCGATCACCGAATGCTCTTCCTGGCGCGAATCTCGGGCAGCGGCAAAACCCAACGCGGCACTGATCGATGTGCTGGCGTGACCGACGCCGAACATGTCATGCTCGGATTCGCTCTGCTTCGGAAAGCCGGCAATGCCTCCCTTGCGGCGCAGGGTGTCGAAGCGGTCCCGACGACCGGTCAAAATTTTGTGACCGTAGGCCTGGTGCCCCACGTCCCAGACAATTTTGTCAGTAGGCGTGCTGAATACCCGGTGCAGGGCCACGGTCAGTTCGATCACACCGAGGCTGGCACCGAGGTGACCGCCTGAACGGGAAACCGAGGTGATGATGTATTCGCGCAACTCGGCGCAAAGCTGTTCCAGCTGTTCACTGGACAGGCTCTTGAGGTCTTCCGGTCCCGCGATTCCTGGCAGCAGGGGATCCATGGGTTTCCTTCCCTGATATATCAAACAACAGGTCCCAATTGACCTGTATTCTCACCTAGCGAAATTTTAACTCGGTTGCAGGCCGAAAGCCAGAGCGAAAAGCGCTCCCAGAAGCCCTCCGACCGCCACATGAGCCGGGTGATGAACCCGCGGGTCCAGATAGTCCGCCACGCGCAGGTGAAATGGTCCGGCATCCGGCAGGGCCACCACGAGGCGATACAGGACTTCGCGCTGCCGGCTGGCCATGACCCGCAACTTGATCGTATCGTGCACGAAAATGACCGTAAAAATGAGCGCAAAGCCCGTCTCACCGGCGAACCAGCCCATTCGCATCACTGTCATGCCCAACAGACAGGAAAGCAGGGCTGTCGGCAGGCTCGGCAAACCATGGCTTTGGCCCAGAACCGACAGGGCCAGGCGCCGGTTGGTCACCGAATAAATGGCGAATTTGGCCAACTGGGCCATAGCCCCGCAGCACAGTACAATAGCCCAGATGGGCCAGTTCCCCATGGATTCCACCTCAAGATTCCCTTTGCCAAAGCATTTCGGCCAATCCGACTAGCCGCTCGGTGTCAGGGCCGCTCGGCAGGGTAGTCAGCAGGCCGTCCCGGCCTCGCTCACCATGGCGTCGGGCACGGTCAGACGCCTTGGCCAGCCCCTCCACTCGCACCCAGGTGGCCTTGCCTGCCGCCTCATCTTTACCGATGGTCTTGCCCAGTCGGGCCTCGGTAGCTGTCACATCCAGGATATCGTCGGCGCCCTGAAAAGCCAGGCCCAGTTCCAGACCGGCCGCCTCAACCGCCAGGCGTGTCTTCTCGCTGGCACCGGCCAACAAGGCCCCGGCGCCCAGAGCAGCCATCAGCAGGCGGGCTGTCTTGCCGGTGTGGATCTTTTTGACAACCGCCGCCGAGACCGTCGTTCCCTCGGCATCCAAGTCGTATTGCTGACCACCAACCATGCCTGCCGGTCCCACCGCGTCGGCCACCAGGCCCACCAGGGGTCCGGCCAACCGGCCACCACTGCCGGCCAGCAATGAAAAAGCCCGGGCCTGCAAAGCGTCTCCGGCCAGTATTGCTGTCGGTTCATCGAAGGCCACGTGGCAAGTGGGCCGGCCGCGTCGCAGGTCGTCATCATCCATGGCAGGCAAATCGTCATGGATGAGTGAATAGGTGTGCAGCATCTCCAGACCACAGGCCGCCACCAGGGCCGCCTCGCGATCAACCGGTGTGGTGCGACGACCAGCCGCCACCGCGTCCCAGGTCCAGAGCAGCAAAATGGGTCGCAGACGTTTGCCGCCAGCCAACAGGCTGTGCTTCATGGCCTGCTTGAGCCGTGGCGGCACTCCTTTTTCGCTATTGAGCAGACGCCGCAGGGATTTTTCAATCCTGCGGCGTTCGCCAGTCAACTCGCGTTTCAGCTCGCGTTTAAATTCGCGTGTAAATTCAGCAGCGGCCATCAAAGCCCTCCGCCCGACACATGGCTTCCCACGTGTTCTCCAGCAACATGGCAATAGTCATCGGGCCTACGCCTCCGGGCACCGGAGTCATGGCGCTCGCGTGGCCCAGCAATGCGTCAAAATCGACATCACCCACCAGACGGGTGCCGGATTTTCTTTCCGGGGCCTCAATCCGATTGATGCCCACATCAACCACCACGGCTCCTGCACCCACCGCCTCGCGGCCGATCATACGCGGCACGCCGATGGCCGCCACGACCACATCGGCCGCCCGAGTCACGGCCGACAGATCCTTCGTGCCCGAGTGGCACATGGTCACGGTCGCATTGCCCTCATCGCTTTTCAGTGAGAGCAACAGACTCAGCGGTCGTCCCACGATCACGCTGCGCCCCACGACGGCCACGTTCTTGCCAGCCATGGAAATCCCGTAGTGGCTCAGCATGCGCAGAATGCCTTTGGGCGTGCAGGGCACGAAGCCAGGATTGCCGGCCACCAGGCGACCCAGATTCACCGGGTGAAATCCGTCCACGTCCTTTTCGGGCAGAACGTTCATCAGCACTTTGTCTTGATCCATGCCCTTGGGCAGCGGCAACTGCACCAGGATGCCATCGATGGCCTGGTCGTTGTTCAACGTTTCGATCAGGGCCAGCACCTCGGCCTCGGGGGTCGAAGCCGGCAGGCGATGGGTCACGTGGTGGAAGCCCACCTCGTCACAGCCTTTTTCCTTGTGGCGGACATAGACGGCCGAAGCCGCGTCATCGCCCACCAGAACCACAGCCAAGCCCGGCCGCCGCGGTGCGGTTTTCATCCGGATCTTCAATTCCGCAAAGACGGCGTCCCGCACCGGGATGCCCTTCAGGCGCATGGTCTCCAACTTCATCCTCCGCAGTTATTCGGTTCTAGTTGGCGAACGAACTCGCCCGCGTTTCCCTGATGACCATGATTTTGATCTGGCCTGGGTATTCCAATTCGCCCTCAACGCGTCGGCTGATTTCTTCGGCCAGCACCGCCGCCTCGGCGTCCGACACCTTGGAGTGGTTGACCATCACCCGCACCTCGCGGCCCGCCTGGATGGCAAAGCTCTTCTCCACACCCTCGAAGCTGTCCGCAATTTCTTCCAGATTTTCCAGGCGTTGCACGTACGAGTCCACGCTCTCGCGCCGCGCGCCCGGCCGCGAAGCCGAAACCGCGTCAGCCGCCGAGGTGATGAAGGTGTAGGGAGTGGTCGGGTCCACATCCTGATGATGGCCACCGACGGCGTTGATCACCGTATCGTTTTCGCCAAATTTCTTGCACAGCCGGGCACCGATCAGGGCGTGCGGCCCCTCGACTTCGTGGTCGGCCGCCTTGCCGATATCGTGCAGGAATCCGCAGCGCTTGGCCAGCTTCGCATCAAGGCCCAACTCGCTGGCAATCACCGCCGAAACCGCCGCCACTTCCGACGAATGCTTCAGCAGGTTCTGCCCATAACTGGTCCGGTAATTCAGACGACCGATGTAGGGGTACATATCCGGGTTCACGTTCTGCAAGCCCTGGTCAAGGCAGGCGTGCTCGCCAATCTCTCGGATTTTTTCCTTCATTTCCTCGTCGGTCCGCTTGACCACTTCTTCGATGCGCCCCGGATGAATGCGGCCGTCGCGAATCAGGATTTCCAGGGACTGACGAGCGACCTCGCGCCGCACCGGATCAAACCCCGAAACGATCACCGCGCCCGGCGTATCGTCAATGATCACGTCGACACCGGTGGTCAATTCAAAGGCCCGGATGTTGCGGCCCTCACGGCCAATGATGCGGCCTTTCATATCGTCACTGGGCAGATCCACCACCGAGACTGTGCTCTCGGCCACGTGCTCGGAGGCGTAACGCTGGACTGCCAGGCTCAGAATTTTCATGGACTCGCGGCGGGCGGTGCGTTCGGTCTCTTCGCGCACGCTCTGCACACTCTTGGCCGCGGCGTGCCTGGCGTCGTTGATCAGGTTCTCCATCAGCATCTGCTTGGCGTGCTCGGCGCTCATGCCCGCAATCTGTTCCAGTTTGCGGTTCTGTTCCACCAGAATACCGTCCAGCTTGGCGCGGTCAGCCTGCAGGGCCTCGTCCCGCTGCCGAACCTCGGCGGTATTTCCATCCAGCCGCGCCTCCTTATGATCGATGAGGGCGACTTTCTTGTTCAGGTTGTCCTCGCGCTGATCGAGCGTATCCTGCCGACGCCGCGATTCGGTCCGCAGCGCTTCGGTCTCCTGATCAAAACGGTGACGGGCCTTGTAGGCCTCGTCCTTGGCCTCGTGGTCGGCATCCTTGAGGATCAACCGCACTTTCTCTTCGGCCTCTGCGATCAATTTCCCACTGGCCGTGCGCGCTTCCGCTTCCTGGATCTCATCCTGTTTCGCAGCCCGCGCCCGAAACACGATCCAGCCCAAACCAAAGGACAGGACCGCAGCGCCAAGGACGTAGACAAACGGGGGAATTTGCGGCATGGCAACTCCTTCCGGTGCAATACCGGACATTTATGAAAAGGTGAATCGGAAGGAGAAATTGGGGAATACACCCCGCCCGGTCGTGTGAGTCGGAGCAACTGAACCGAGTTGCTCCAGGTGGGTTTCCTGTTCCGACCTTCAACGTTCCCCAGTAAACCGAGGCGCAGTTGTTGGCCAAAAACTCCGGAATCCCTCTTAGGAAGTGTTGGCTCACTTGTACGACACATCACGTGCCGGGCAGGGAATTCTAGCCTTTGCCGGCCGCAGAGGATTCCGCATCATCTTCGGACGGTTTATCGGTACCTTCAGTTCCGACTTCTGCGCTCAGAAGCCGCATCAACTGTTCGGAGCGGTCGTCTATGGTCACCGCGGATTCGAGACGTTTCTGTTGTTCCCTGAAAAGTTCGTCTGCAATATTCACTGCGGCCAGGATCGCCACCTTGGCCGTGGACGCAACCGAGGAGTTGCGCGCGACTTCATTCATCCGCTCATCGACGAACTGGGCCACCTTCTGGACATAGTCGGAGTCTGCGTCACCCTTCAGGGTGTACTCCTGTCCGAAAATGTTGACTGTCACGCTCTCAGGTTCCCGCATGGACCGCTTTCCTTTTAAGGCCGGTCAATTCCCGGATTTCCGAAATCCGACAGAACAAGTAATAGGGTTTAGCCCAGGGCTTCCAGCTTCTCGAGCAGGCCGCCCACCTTGTCCTCGATCTCTTTCCTCTTCTCCTCGTAAACCTCGACGGTGCCGGCCTGCTGGCTGGCCTCTTCGAGTTCGTGATTCAATCTTGTGGTCTCTTCTTCCAGTCCGCCCAGGCGGG
This sequence comes from uncultured Fibrobacteraceae bacterium, assembly GCA_964562635.1. Taxonomy (GTDB): domain Bacteria; phylum Krumholzibacteriota; class Krumholzibacteriia; order LZORAL124-64-63; family LZORAL124-64-63; genus JAGRNP01. The sequence goes on from CAZLUL010000037.1 coordinate 19,031, forward strand.
CTTCCATCTCCACGGCCTGGCCTTCCAATTCACCGTTGCGGTTGGTCAGGCGCTGGTTCTCGGTCCGCAGTTCCTTAATCAGTTCAACCGCCTCGAGAACTTTTGTCTCGAGCACATTGAGATTGCTGTCCATCAGTTACGCTCTCTTCCTTGATCACGCGTTCAGTTGTTTCTGCGGCCGTTTCCTGGCTGATCCGTCTCCTGGCCGAATGGCTTGCGCCATCAGCCTCTTGGTTATCAGCCTCTTGGTTCAATGCCCAAGTCCTCTTTCAGGGCCTTCAAAAGGCCCTCAATGGCCTTATCGACTGCCTTGCCTTTCAAACTACCCTTTGCCGAACGGAACTTCAAGCGAATTCCATAGGCGCCAAAGCCTTCCGGAACGCCCTTACCGCGGTAGATATCGAACAAATCCACGGTATCGAGCAGGGGACCACCGGCCGTGCCCGCCAATTCCTTGATGCTGCCATAGGCTACTGCCTCGGGCACCAACAGCGAAAGATCTCGCTTGGCGGCCGGGAAACGAGCAAAAGCTTCGTATTTCATCGGTTGCGGCACCAGCGATAGCCGACTGAGGCAGATCTCGACCACCGCCACGGGCAACTCCACTTCAAAGGCTTCGGCCACCGCGGGGTCCACCCGACCAGCGGTACCCACGCTCTGGCCCTCGCCGTCCAAAATTTTCCACTGGGCCCCGCTCTGCAGCCAAGGCTCGACGTCGGCCACTTCCAGGCTCAGCGGCAAGCGCAGGAACTGAGCCAACGCTTCGACCGTGCCCTTGACCTCCAACAGGTCGGCAGGCACGCCGCCCATTCCCAATTCACTCGAACCGGCCACTGCAAACTGAAGAAACAGAAGCTCTTCTGGCAAGAGGCGCTCGTCTTCGTGCCGCACTTCGCTGGGCTTGACGCCCGCCGACAGGAACGTGCGATTGATCTGAAACAAGCGCGCTGGAATAACCGCACCGGCGTTCAGGTTGCGCCGCGCGACTTCCAGCAGCGACGGCAACATCACCGTGCGCAGTCGGGTGTCGCCCCCGTGATGGGGATTGATCACGGCGATCGTCTCGCGCCGCGGATCATCCTCGGGCATGCCCAGGTGATCGTGGTCCTTTTCGGCCATAAAGGTCGAAGTCACCATCTCGTTGTATCCGTTGGCGGCAAACCAGGTCCGCGCGCGGTTCAGGACATCGTCCTTCAATTCGCGCACGCCCCCTTCGCCGCCCCGGAAGCCACCGCCGCCGACCAGGTTGTCCAGGCCGTGGCTGCGCACAATCTCCTCGATGAGATCAATTTCCTGATAAAGATCCCGCCGAAACGACGGCACCTTGACCATCATGTTGACGGCATTCTTTGAGGACGCCCCCGGATTGCCCATCGGCTGCACCTTCAACCCCAGGGCCTGCAGGTATTGGGCCGCCTGGTCCGTGGAGATTTCAGTCCCCATCAGTCGATTGACTTGCCACACCCTCAGCGGGATATCTGCGGCGGGCTTGTAGTCCGGATCTCCGCGGTCAGCCCAGTCAGGCACAACCCGCGCTTCGGCCAGCTCCTGGAACAGGTACAACGCCCGGTGGGCCGCAAATTCGACCATGTCCCAGTCGGCGCCCCGCTCGAAGCGGTATGAAGCCTCACTGATCAGGCCCAGGCCGCGGCTGGCCTTGCGCACCAGCATGGGATCAAAATATCCACTCTCCAGCAGGATGTCCGTCGTCTCGGCGCCAACCTCGCTGTTGGCCAGGCCCATCACGCCAGCCAGCCCCACCGGTCCGCTCTCGTCACAGATCAACAGCGTGCCTTCGTCCAGCTCGCGCTCCTGGGCATCGAGAGTCACGACCTTGAGGCCCTTCTCGGCCCGCTTGATGGTGATCACGCCACCGGCCAGCTTGGCCCGGTCATAGGCGTGCATGGGCTGCCCCAGCTCAAACATTACGTAGTTGGTGATGTCGACCATGTTGTTGATCGGGCGGCTGCCAATGGCCCGGAGTCGATCCTGCATCCACTTGGGCGAAGGCCCGCGCACCGCGTTCTGGAGGCCAAAGGCCGTGAACCGCTGGCAGTCCTGGTAGTCTTCGATGCGAACCTTCATGCCGAGACTCTCGCCGCTCTGTTGCGAATTCCAACGTGACGGCAGACTCATCTTGGTGCCGTAGATGGCGGCCACTTCGCGGGCCACGCCCACGTGGCTCAACCAGTCCGGCCGGTTGGGCGTCACTTCAATGTCCAGGATAATATCCTGGAAGCCGTACAACTCGTCGGCCGAAGTGCCCGGCGCCAGTTCTGTCTCCAGTTCCATGATGCCATCGGCCTCGGCCGACAGCTCCAGCTCATTGGCCGAACAAATCATGCCGAAGCTTTCGACCCCGCGGATTTTCGATTTCTTGATCTTGAAATTGCCCGGCAAGACGGCCCCCACCTGGGCAAACACAACCGCGATGCCTTCACGCACATTGGGCGCGCCGCAGACAACCTGCACCGGTTCTCCGGTACCGTCATCGACACGGCACAGACTGAGTCGATCAGCATCGGGATGCTGCTCGCGGTGCACCACCTTGGCCACCACGACCTTGGGATAAGTCTGCTGGTATTCTTCGATTCCTTCGACGTTCAGGCCGGCAGCCGTCAGCTTGGCCGCCAGGTCTTCCGGTGTATCTTCCCAGGACACATATTCGCCTAGCCAGTCCAGACTGATTTTCACAGCACACCTCGGAATTGGTTCAGGAAGCGGAGATCGTTTTCGTAGAGCAGGCGGATGTCACCAATGCCATACTTCAACATGGCAATGCGATCGATGCCCATGCCGAAAGCAAAGCCCGTGTACTTGTCTTCGGGATAACCAGCGGCCTTGAAGACATTGGGGTGCACCATGCCGGCACCCATGATCTCCAGCCAACCGGTCTGGCCGCACACGCCACAGCCCTTGCCCTTGCAGACCATGCACTGCATGTCCACTTCCACCGAAGGCTCGGTGAACGGAAAGTAGTGCGGACGAAAGCGGGTGGGTTCGTCGGCGCCAAAGAAATTGCGCACGAAGGTGTCGACCGTGTTCTTCAGATCAGCCAGGCTGATGTCGGTATCAACGACCAGTCCTTCGATCTGAAAAAACTCGGCGCTGTGGGAGGCATCGGCAGTCTCGTTGCGGTACACACGACCCGGAAAGACACAAGCCAGAGGCGGCTCCATTTTTTCCATGTAGCGCACCTGCACCGGCGAAGTCTGCGTCCGCAGACAAACCTTCTCGTTAATATAGAACGTGTCCTGGATATCCCGCGCCGGATGGTCATCAGGGAAATTCAAGGCCGTGAAGTTGTAGTAGTCCAACTCCACTTCCGGACCGTCGCCGCGGCTGAAGCCCATGCCGTAGAAAATATCGCAGATGGATTCAAGCACCGATACCAGCGGGTGGTTAGTGCCCACCGCCGAGGGCGGCGTACCAGGCAGGGACAGATCGAATTCGGCCGCCACGGTTTTGCCGCCGCCGCTGATTTCATCTTCACGGGCCGTCAAAAGGGCTCCCAAATCCCCCTTCAAGAAGTTGAGTTCGGAGCCCATCGCAGGACGATCTTCTGCTGCGACATCCTTCAGGGCGCGCAGCAAGAGCGTGACTTCTCCCTTGCGCCCAAGCAGGGCCACCCGGACAGCTTCGACATCAGCAACACTTTCGGTCGCCTTGATACGTTCCGCACCTTCGGACCGCAGACGGTCGATGGTCTCCTTCATATCGTGACCCCCTCTGCCGGGAACCCCGGCATGATGGTAGAACCGGAAAGCCAGACCGATCGAGAAAAGATCCCCGATCGGTGTGGCCCGTCCTTGCGGATATCCAAAGTAGAAGCGTGTTCAAGCGTGCCGGCCCTGAATCAGACTCAACCTCAAGAGAAGATCCAGAGCAGATCTAGAGCAACTCTAGAGCGCGCTCTTGGCCGCATCAGCCAATTTGGCAAACGCCGGCGAGTCGTGCACCGCGAGGTCGGCCAACATCTTGCGATCAATGTCGATCTCGGCCTTTTTCAGTCCATTCATGAAATGGCTGTAGCTCATGCCATTGAGGCGGGCTGCGGCGTTGATGCGGGTGATCCACAAGCGGCGGAATTCGCGCTTCTTGTTGCGGCGATCCCGGTACGCGTACGACAGAGCGCGGTCAACAGCTTCTCGTGCTTGGCGGTAGGTTTTGCTCTTGCTCGCGACAAAACCCTTGGCCCGCTTCAGATACTTTTTCCTGCGCGCTTTAGCGGCAGGATTATTAGTTGCTCTTGGCATCTCATTGCCTCCTCTTTCACCCGCTGCAACCCGACGGCCCGGCCGTGGGATGGGGTGTTTGTGTCATGTCCAGCGCTCTTCAGTTCCAGAACTCTTGTGTTCCAGGACCCGGAGCAGTCATCAATTGTTCCGAATCCTTAACCGCAGCCCAGCATGCGCTTGGCCCGCCGTTCATCGCTCTTGGCGACCAGCGAGCCTTGCCGCAGATTGCGCAGCCGCTTGGGGCTTTTCGCGGTGAAGAGATGGCCGTGAAAGGCCTTGTTGCGTTTGACTTTCCCACTGCCGGTCAGCTTGAAACGCTTGGCCGCAGCACGGTTGGTCTTCATTTTGTTGCCCATTATTTCTGCCTCTCTTGATCATGCCCACGCGAACCATTTGGTCCAGTCGGGCGGACTACTTCGTCTTGTTCGGCGCCACCACAAAAGTGATCAAACGCCCTTCACGCTGGGGCCGGGACTCGGGAGTGCCATACTCCGCGAGTTCTTGCACCAGGTGGCTCAAAAACTCCATGGCCAGGTCCATGTGCGTGATCTCGCGCCCACGAAACCGCATCTGCACCTTGACCTTGTTGCCCTGTTCCAGAAACGTAATGATGTGTTTCTTCTTGAACTGGTAGTCGTGGTCATCGGTCTTGGGTCGGAACTGGATCGTCTTGACCTTCACCGTGTGCGACGCCTGCTTGGCCTTCTTGGCCTTTTTGGCCTGTTCATACTTGAACCGGCCGTAGTCCATGATCTTGCATACGGGCGGACG
>CAZLUL010000038.1:0-24032 GCA_964562635.1 uncultured Fibrobacteraceae bacterium
GTGGCCAGAACGTAGGCCCCGATGTCGTGCATCAACCCGGCAATGAAGGCCTCTTCGGGATCCATGCGCCGATTCGCAAAGGGCGCCAGAGCCTGGCAAGCCGCACCATTGGCCAGGCCATGACTCCAGAACTCGTTCATGTCCATGCCATTGTTCATTTTTTGCAGGGCTTCGATCGAGCCAAAACCCAGCGCCAGATTGCGGATCCCGGTGAAGCCCAGAATGACCACCGCCCGACTGATGGTGGTGACTTCCTTGGGCACGCCATAAAAAGAGGAGTTGACCAGTTTGAGCACTTTTCCGGCCAGGGCCTGGTCCGATGAAAGCACCTTGGCCACGTCGTTGGCCGACGCGTTGTCATTCCCCAAGACGGACATCAGCTGCCGCGTAACTTCTGGGAGGGGCGGCAGATTGCGCATCACAGTCACTATACGGGCTTTGATGACATCGATGGACATGGACACCCTCTCCAAGCCGTTGGCAGTCAAACAAATCAGTATTACTAACCAAAGAGATCGGCTGAATAGGGGTGACCTTTACTGCTTTACACGGGTTCAGCCTGATGGCTTTTTCTTCACGCCCCGCCCCAGCTTGTCCCCGAATCGCCCACGCACGTCATCCAGCACCCGATCCAGCTCCCGATCCCGCTGCTTGGCCGGATCCGGAAACAGTTCCGCCTGCACTTGCCCCCCAGTGGTCAGATTGTTCGCCGTGATCCCGATCAGGCGCAGCGGCCGCCCCTTGCGCATGAGGTTGTGCTCCAGCAGGCGCCGGGCGTGACCGCGGATTTCCACATCACTGTCGGTGGGCTCAGGCGGCGTGAACGAACGGGTGTGGGTGGTGAAATCCGGATACCGGGCTTTCAGGGACAGGGTACTGGCCAGAAAACCCGCGGCCCGCAGCCGCCGGGCCACCTTGTCGCACAGCGGATTGAGAATTTCCAGCAGCTGTTGCCCATCGGCAATGTCATCACTGAAAGTGGTCTCGTTGCCGATGCTTTTGGCATCGTGGTCGGGAATCACCGGGCGGGTATCGTGCCCCACCGCCAACTCCAACAGGTGATGCATGTGATCGCCGAAGTGCCGGACGAGCTTCTCGGGCGGCACCGCCAACAGGTCACGGACCTTGTGGATCCCAAAATCCTGCAATTTCGCCTGGGCCACCTTGCCCACACCCCACAGCCTGCCCACCGGCAAGCCTGCCAGCAACTCGCGCTCTTCTCCCGGCCGGATCACCACAAAACCGTCGGGTTTCTCCAGATCACTGCCCAACTTGGCCAGGAACTTGTTGGACGCCACGCCCACCGAGGCCACCAGCCCCACTTCAACGGCGATGCGTTGCTTGATCAGCCAGCCGATGTCCACCGGCGAGCCAAAAAGACGGACAGATCCGGATACGTCCAGGAAGGCCTCGTCAATGGACAAGGGTTCCACCAGCGGCGTGTAGTCGCGGTAGATGGCGAATATCTGCTGGGAGATTTCCACATACCGATCCATCCGACCACGCTTGAAGATGCCGTCCGGGCACAGTTTTACGGCCCGCGCGGCACTCATGGCACTGCGCACTCCAAAAGCCCGCGCCTCGTAACTCGCGGCAGAAACCACGCCCCGCCCTTCCGGTGTGCCCCCCACGATGACCGGTTTGCCCTTCAGGCTCGGATCATCCAGCACTTCGACCGAAGCGTAGAACGCATCCATATCCACATGCAGGATGGAGCGCTCGAAGGAAGTTTTGGGGGCGGGAGTTTCCATGGTTTTCCGCGGCGGTTCGGGTTACGGTCCAGGCTGATGAACAGGGCTCCAACAGGACGGCGGCAACTATGAGTATCCAACTTTCCGGCCTCTTCGTCTACCCCGTCAAGGCCCTTGGCGGTGTAGAAATCCCAACGGCGACAGCGCAACCCGAAGGCCTGGCTAACGATCGGCGTTGGGTCATCGTGGGGCCGGATGGCCGTTTTATCAGCCAGCGCAGTCACCCCGCCCTCGCGCGGATCAAGACTCGATTGCAGCCCGAAGGCCTGATTTTGACCGCCGCAGGTCAGCCTCCCCTGGACCTTAGGCCGCCCACAGGCGAACCCCGCCGAACGGTCAGCATCTGGAATGATGAAGTCAACGCCGCGGCTGCGGCCCCTGCCGCCGATCGGTGGCTTTCCGAATTTTTGGGCGAACCCTGCCACCTGGCCTGGATGGACCCGTTGTGCCGGCGCCCCATCACCTCGAGCGGCGGCCGGGAAGGCGAAGCGGTCAGTTTTGCCGACGGATATCCCTGCCTGGTCATCAGCGAAGCCTCGCTGGCAGATTTGAATGGCCGCCTATCCGAACCGGTGCCCATGAACCGGTTTCGGCCCAACCTGGTGGTCTCGGGGTGCAGAAGTTTTGCCGAAGACATCTGGAGCACCATGACCATCGGCGAAGTGCGCCTGCGGGCTGCTGGCCCCTGTGCCCGGTGTGCCGTCACCACCGTCAATCAGGAGACCGGCCGGTCACAGGCCCCGGAACCCCTGCGCACCCTCGCAACCTATCGGAATACCGACAAAGGCGCCATTTTTGGCGCAAATCTGGTTGTCGAAAGGGGTGGGAGCCTGCATTTGGGCGATTCGGTCCGCGTGGACATCTAGGTCAATACCGCTGCGGCATTTGGCGCCTAACTCAATTCTCTGCTGATCTTCATTTTCATTAAGTGCATATAAATAAAACAGCTTAACTGTTGACATGAACAACCTGGATCGATAAGGTCCGTCATTGCTTGGTATCGGTAGTTGGAAAATTTCGCTAGTCTCCTTTTTGCAAGTCCGAGGAGGACCTGACCATGAAGAAGTTTCTGTTCCTGACCCTGCTCTGCGTCGCTGTGATCGGCATGGCCTCGGCTCCGGCCGATGTGATGGCCGAAACCTTCAAGGCTAAAGTTGGCGGCGGCCCGACCGGTGGCACGTTCAACACCTTTGCCAATGCCATGGCTGTCTACGTCCCCAAGAACATGGAAGACATCAAGGTTTCCGCGGTTGGCAGCGGTGGCTCGGTTGAGAACGTCAAGCGCGTCGCCAAAGGCGAAAGCGATTTTGGCCTGTGCTATGCTGTGGACAGTGGTCTCGGCCGGATCGGCAAATTGCCCAAGGATGAGAATAAATACGACGGCGTGCGCGCCATGGGTTTCCTTTACGGTGCCCCGGCCCAGTTGGTTGTCCGGGCTGACAGCGACATCAAGACCGCCGCTGACCTGAAAGGCAAAAAAGTTGCCGTTGGCAACGCCGGTAGTGGTGCCTCGGCCAGCGCCGAGCGCTTTTTCCGTCACCTGGGGGTCTGGGAAGACTTCAAACCCCAGTTCCTGGGCTATTCGGCTGCCGCCAGTGCCTTCAAAGACGGCAAGATCGACGCCTTCTGGGTGCTCGTGGGTTACCCCAACCGTTCCATCATCGAAGCCAGCGTGCAGGTGGACATCCGCCTGATCGACGTAGGCGCCGAAGCAGTGTCTTCGAAGTTCTATGATGCTTATGCCTATATCCCCGTGGAAATTCCGGCCGGCACCTACGGTGAAGGCATGCCTGCCTGCTCGTCCTTCCAGGACGCCACCTTCCTGTGTGCCAACGCTGAAGTTCCCGCCGACGTGGTGTATAACATCATGAAGACCCTGTGGAGCAGCGCCGGTATGGAAGCGATGACGGCGGCCAAGAAGACGTTCAAGACCATGACCCTGGAAAATGCTTTTGATGGCGCCAGCATTCCCCTGCACCCCGGTGCGGTGAAATTCTGGGAAGAGAACGGCAAGACGGTGCCCGCCAACCTGAAGTAGTCAGCCTTGCCGGCTCACCCCGGCAAGAAGCATGATCGAACGGGGAAGGGGCATTGCTCCCTTCCCGTTTTTTTTCCCGATACCTTGTTAGGCCAACGAAATCGTCGGCAGAAAACGAGTCAACACAATGAGCGATTCACCGTTTAAGGATTTGGAGCCTGAATCCGCTGACCAGGAGGTGCTCGACGAGCTCATGGAAAAGGACGCCAAGTCCGGCCGTGAGCTCACGAAATTCTGGTATTGGCTGACCTCTGGCCTGGGCATCTTCATGGTCCTGTTCTACATGTACAACTCCGGTATAGCACCCGTCAGCACCCAGTTCCACCGCGGCATTTATGTCCTGGTCACATTTGTGATGGTCTTTTTGACCTACCCCATGACAGCAAAATCCCGCATCGACCGCCCATCCATCAGCGACATTGCCCTGGCCTTGGTATCGATCGCGGTTGTCGGCTACTGGATCCTGGAATTTGAGAATCTCAACTACCGCATGGGTTCCGAAACATCAATGGACGCCTTTGTGGCCATGGTCGGCATCGTGATCAGCCTTGAGGCCGCCCGGCGGGTATTGGGCATGTCCATGACCATGGCCGGCCTTGGCTTTCTGGCCTACCTGCTGTGGGGCAACCTGCTCGAGGACATTCCCGGGGTGCAGGCCTTCGCCCACGACGGCTTCAAATTCACCCGTGCCATGAACTTCCTGTTCTACAATCAGGACGGCATCTTCGGCATCATGGCCAACGTGCTGGTGACCTACGTCATCCTGTTCATCTTCTTCGGCTCATTCCTGAAGTACTCGGGCGCCAGCAAATTCTTCATCGATCTGCCCTTGGCATTGGCCGGCAAAAGTGTCGGTGGTCCGGCCAAGGTGGCGGTCATCGCTTCGGGTTTCTTCGGTTCGGTTTCCGGTTCGGCCATCGCCAATACGGTTTCGACCGGCGCCTTCACCATTCCGATGATGAAGCGGGCGGGCTTCCGGCCCCACGTCGCCGGAGCCATCGAACCTGCGGCCTCCATTGGCGGCATGTTCATGCCCCCGATCATGGGCGCCGGTGGCTTCCTGATGGCCGAAATGACCGAGATCCCCTACATCGACATCATGAAGATGGCCATATTTCCGGCTGTGATGTATTTCCTGTCGGTCTTCGTGATGATTCATTTTGAGGCCAAGCGCTATGGCCTCTACGGCGACGATGATCCCAATGCGCCTACAGCCTGGGATATTCTGAAGAAGGAATGGTATCTCGCCGCACCACTGGTCATCATCGTGGTGATGATGCTCATGGGCCGCTCCGCCGGTTTTTCGGCCGTGGTCGCCATTGTCAGTTGCGTCGTTGTCAGTTGGTTCACTCCTGACCACAAAATGGGTTGGCGGGAAGTCCGCGCCGCGATGATCGAAGGCTCGCGCAATACCCTGATTATTGGCGCCACCGTTGGCGTCATCGGCATCATCGTGGGCACCATCAGCCTGTCGGGCATCGGCCTGAAGTTCAGCGACATCATCATCAGCCTCAGCGGTGGCTTCCTGCCCGCAGCGATCCTGCTGATCGGTATTGCGTCGCTGGTGCTGGGCATGGGCGTGCCGGTGACCGCAGCCTACCTGATCACCGCGGTGCTCACGGTCGGGTCGGTCTCCAACATGATCGCCATGCAACACTTCGGCATGCCCCTGACGGACATGGAAATCACCAGGGGGATGGCCGAAAATGTCACCTGGGTGATGATATCATCCCACATGATCGTGTACTGGTTCAGTCAGGACTCGAATATCACACCACCGGTGTGCGTGGCCGCCTACGCAGGCGCGGCCATTGCCGGCTCCGATCCCTGGAAAACTGGCTGGACGAGTTTCAAGTTCGCCAAGTTCCTGTACATCGGACCGTTCCTGTTTGCCTACAGCCGCGGTTTCCTGCTCAATGGTTCGCCGATGGAAATAATCACGACCTTTGCCACCATTGCGTTGGCCACCGTGGCCTTTGGCAGCGTAACCATGGGGTATCTGTCATGCGGCATGAATGTGCTGGAATGGATCATCATGGCGGTGGCTACCACGATCCTGTTCTTCCCCGACCTGGGCCATCTTGTCCTGCCGTTCGACCTGCCCAGTTGGGCCATCGACGTGCTGGGGATCGCCCTCTGGGGAACGGTGTTCCTGTTGCAAAAGGCGCGCATCGCCAAGAACCCGAACCTGACGTTGCCGGCTCACGAGCAGAAAAAGTTGCGGGAGGCCGGAGCCTGATTCACTGATGATTGGTGAGATTGAGGGAGCCGTTCTGCGGCTCCCTTTTTCAGGTCAAGCTGTCAAGCCAGTTGGCCACTGCCAGGATGGCCGCTGCGGACCAATTGTTGGCGAGAGTCGGGGCAATTTCCGATTCCGGAAAATCCGGATAGCCGTCGATACCTGCCCCCAGGCCCAGGCAAAGGCTTTCATAATTCGCGAGCATTCTCAGTGCGTCGTCACCCAGATAGCCGCACGGCGGGACGGGAAAATCCGGGCGCTGCCCAGTCTGCCACTGCCCCACCTCGCGCTTGTATTCCTTCAAGAGGCTGATCGTTTCGTATTCCGGATGACCCTGCATGAGCAGCCAGCGCCCCCGCTGTTTTTCCACTGCCAGGTGAGGCCCGACCTCAGAGTTGCTCAATAGAATCTCATAACCAGCGGCAGCAAACTGAGCCTCAGCGACCGCATTGTGGCGTGAGTGCGGCACCGGAACCTCGGCCGGCAGGCCCCGCAACAGGGGGTGGTCCGGTACGACCGACCGGTGACTGAAGACCCCCCACACTTTTGGCGTGACCGGCACGCGGGTTTGCCGGTGCCGGGCTTCCAGCACCGCGTGGGTCGCCAGACAGGAACAAAGGACCGGCAAGTCGGCCGCCAGGGCCCACGCCAACACCTCCACCAAGGGCTGCCAGAATGTCTGTCTTGGCAATGATGGATCGCTGACATTGGCGCCCGTGACCACCAGCACGTCGCAGTCCTCGGCGCGCAGCTCAGTGGCATCCCGGTAGTGCTTCTGCAGGTGGTCGGCGACCTTTGGCCCCCGTTTCAGGGCAGAAAATGTGTACCGCAGCAAATCCAGCTCGCGGCCGGAATCGGCCCCGAGCAGGGCCGCGAATTGGCGCTCGGTGACAATCAGAGCAGCATCCGGCATCATGTTCAACAGGGCAACGCGCAGCTTCATACGGGGCTTTATCCTTTCCCGTGCGAGGTAGTGTCTGCGCAACATCGCTCAGGCCGGGGTTTTTGACACCCTGTTTTTTGCCGCCGGCAGCGAGGATTTGACGGCTGGGGACCACTGCGCTTATCTTTTGGCGGCAAACCTGTTGGGCAGCAGCGATTCGATTTCGCTGCCGCCCAGCCTTGACCCAATGACGCCAACCCATGGTGATATCATGTGCGGCCGCATCGTCCAATCTGTTGCCCCCCATCAGCTCGCCGAGGAGTTCTTCCTCGACATGGTGCCCGATATCCTGCCGCGCTACAACATCGCGCCCACTCAGGACATCGCTGCGGTCCTGCCCAATCCCACGAGCGAAGGGCGCCTGGTGCGCCAGTTCCGCTGGGGCCTGGTGCCGCACTGGTCGCCTCATGCCGATTCGTCCGCCCGCATGATCAACGCCCGCAGCGAAACGGTGTTGGACAAGAGCTCGTTCCAGGAGTCCTTCCGGCAACGGCGCTGCCTCATTCCGGTCAACGGCTTCTACGAGTGGCAAAACCGCAATGGCATCAAACAGCCCTTTCTTTTCCAGTCGCGCGACAAGGGATCCTTCGCCCTGGCCGGTATCTGGGACCGCTGGGAATACCCCGGTGGCAAGGAGCTCAACAGCTGCACCATCCTGACCACGGCGGCCAATGCGGTGATGCGCCCGGTCCACCACCGCATGCCGGTGATCCTGCCCCGCAAGGACTGGGACCTGTGGCTGAAACTGGCGGCGGACAAGGCCGAGAACCTGACCAGCTTGCTGGTGCCCCTGGTCACCGACGACTTGCTGGCCGCGCCGGTGAGTCGCGAAGTCAACCGGCCCGATTTCGACAATCCCCGCTGTCTCGAACCGATCTGGGATGATCCGGGCGGGCAACTCAATCTCTTTGGTTAAGGCGAAAATCATGCCCCTGACGAATGTGACCGAGACCCGACCCAATAATCCTGGCCTGCGCCTGTTTCTCGACAGCGCCGCCCCCGAAGACTGGGCAAGATTCCTGCCGCTCGGAGTTTTTTACGGCGTCACCACCAACCCCCTGCTGCTGCAACGAGCCGGGCAGGATTGCACCCTGCAGAATCTCGAAAAACTGGCGGCTCAGGTGGCCGAACTCGGCGTGCGTGAGTTGCAAATGCAGGTCTGGGGCGAGACCCCGGCCGCGATGCTCGACAGTGGCAGCCATCTCGCCCAATTGGCAGGCCTCGGGCTCGACATCGTCATCAAAGTGCCCGCCACCGAAGACGGCTATCAGGTGGCCCGGCGCCTGGCCGACGCTGGTGCCCGCATCACCATGACGGCGGTCTACACCCCGGGGCAAGTCTTGCTGGCCGCTGGCTTCGGCGCCGCCTACGCCGCCCCCTATCTCGGCCGGATGCTGGATGCGGGACAACCGGGGCGGGATATCGTGCTGGCCATGAACGCGATTTTGCAACCAACTGCCGGCGCCTCGCGTCTGTTGGTGGCCAGCTTGCGCCAGGCGGATCAGGTGGTCGACTTGGCCCAACAGGGCCTGGACACTTTCACTTTTGGCGCGCCAGTGGCGGCCGAATTGTTTGCTTCGGATCTCACCAGCCAGGCAGCCGCGCAATTTCAGGCCGCTGCTTTGGCCATGAACGGACAGGATTGAGTCCACATCACACGGAGGGAATAACGTGTCGAAATACATCATCATCGCAGCCTTGGTCGGAGTCCTGCTGGGCGCCACCAGCGCCGGCGCGCAAAGTTATTATCAGAAAGAGTCCAGCCTCTACGTCGAACTTTTTGGCACCGGTGGCGAACTCTCGGTTCACTTCGAAAAACTCATCACCGGCAATTTGACAGCCCGCACGGGCGTGGGCCTGATGGGCGTTTCGTTCCGCAAGGGGTACACCATACCCTTTGGCATGAGTATTCTGCTGGGCAAAGATCGCAATTTCATCGAGTTGGGCGGTGGCGGCACGTGGATCGATTTTGACGACAACGGCACCGAAGACGTGCTTTTTGATTTGAAAGAAGACCAGATGGTGGGCCACGCCATTGCCGGCTACCGCTTCATCGGGGACTATGGCCTGACTTACCGTCTGGCCTTCACTCCGGCCTTCACCAAAGACGGGTTCAAGCCCATGGGTGGCGCCGCGTTCGGCAAGAGTTTCTAGCGGTCCAGGTACTGGGCGAACAGGCCCGCCAACAGTTCCGGCACCAGCTTCATGCGTTCGGGCGTATCGACGTAGGCCACCCTCATCTGGGTGCGACCGGGGTTCGGTGCGCCCGCTTCTGTTTTGTAGAAGCCGGACATCGGCGCGGTCAACAGCGTCATCGCCTGGCCGTCGATCTGCACGGCGCCTTGCTGGGCGCAGAACAGCACAAAATCCAGGGCGTCGAAATCCGCCGGCGCGATGTTGCGCACATCCACCACCGAATAAATGCTCGCGTCGGGGCTTGAAACGATCACGCCTGGCATCAGGTCGCGGGTGCGGGTGGTGAAGTCCTGCAGCATGGCGCGGTAATATTCGCGTTGCTGATTGTACCAGCGGTGCAGGTGGGCGTGCGACTCGTGGGCCAGGCCCCCGAAGATGTATTGCCCGATCACGTTGCTGCACAAGCCGGCGGTATTTTCGGCCACGGCGCGGGCGTGGAATTCGGCGTTGTCGGTGACTAGTCCCCCGATGCGCAGACCACACGCATTCCAGACTTTCGAGGACGTCTCGATGCTGATGCGCCGACCCGTGATGCCCGGCACGTCGTCTTCAGTCAGATTCCACACACTGACCGGTTCGTCCTCGGTGTAATACAACTCTCGGTAAGCTTCGTCACTGATGATCCACAGGTTGTGCTCCACACAAAGGCGGGCCAGTTTGACCAGCGCTGCGCGTTCGTAAAGCTGCCCGGTGGGGTTGTCGTAGGGAATGATGACCATGGCCCCCGGGCGGTGCTTGACGATCGTCGCCTCAATTTCCGCTTCGGAGGGCAAACCGAAGCGGCCCTCTTCATCCATGATGCGGGTGATCGAGACCGTCTCGCGCCCCAAACGTTCGGCAAAGGCGGTGTAGTTGGTGTAGGCCGCATCGATCAGAAGCAGGGGCTGCTCATTGGTGCCAGCGGCGCCGCAGCAGCCCACGATCACCAGCTCCATGCCCTGGCTGCCCCCGTCAGTCACCTGGCAGTGCAACGACCCGGTGTCGCAACCGCTGGACGCAATGATGTTCAGGAAGGCGTCATTGGTCTCGGCCAGGCCCACGGTCGCCGAATACTTGACCACGCCATCGGCGAAAGGTGTGCCCGGAGCGGTCAACGCCCCCAGGCGCGCCTGCATCGCCGGATGCATCGGCAAAGAGACGTTGCCGATGGCCACGTTCACGTCCTGGGTACTGTCCTGCCGTTTGGCAAATTCGATCTGGGCCATCCGGATGACCGAGGGCTGGCGGCTGGCGAAATGGCGGGACAGGCGGGGCGCTGGCATGGGCTACTCCTTGGACGGGCTCGGCACAGTAGGCTGATATTCTCCAATATTAGGTCCCACGGAGCTGTCTTTCAATCCGCAGGGGCATATTTTTGCCCAATTTTAGCCTGCAAATGGCTTCGAAAGCCAAATTCAGCAAGCACACCCCCTCCTGATGCATTATAATGGCATCAGAGTTTTTGTCACAGCCTGTTAATTCAGGATCAAGACACTGTTCCCACTGACGAAAACGACACAAATCCAAGACCTTAGCACCCTCGTCCCCTTTGGAGACGTCCCTTGAGGAGACCCGCTTGAGCTCGTACTCAATGACGCACCTGAAACAGCTGGAACAGGAGAGCATCCACATCATGCGTGAAGTGGTCGCCGAGTTCCAGAACCCAGTCATGCTCTACTCGGTGGGCAAGGACTCCGCGACGATGATCCGGCTGGCCCAGAAAGCCTTCCATCCCGGCAAGTTTCCTTTCCCCCTGATGCACATCGACACCGGCTACAAATTTCCCGAGATGTACGAATTTCGGGATCAGCACGTCAAGGACATCGGGGCCCGGCTTATCGTGGAATCCAATGAGCCCGCGATCGAAAAAGGGGCCCACCCTTCGCGCCTCGGCAACGACAAGTGTTGCCAGCAGCTGAAGACCCACGCCCTGCTCGGCTCGCTGGCCAAGCACGGCTTTGACGCCGCCTTCGGCGGCGCCCGGCGCGACGAGGAAAAATCACGGGCCAAGGAGAGATTTTTCTCGGTCCGCGACGAATTTGGCCAGTGGGATCCCAAGAACCAGCGCCCCGAATTGTGGAACCTCTACAATGCGGACATCTCCGACAAAGAGAGCGTGCGCATTTTCCCCCTCAGCAACTGGACCGAGTTGGATGTGTGGCAGTACATCAAGCTGGAAGAAATTCCCCTGGTGCCCTTGTACTTCTCGCGGCCGCGACCGACCATCGAAATGGGCGGCATCATGATTCCCTTCGAATACGCCCACATCATTGACCCGGACGGCAAGATGGGCCTGACCGCCGACATGGCCAAGGAGGTCCGTTGCCGGTTCCGCAGCCTCGGTTGCATCCCTTGCACGGGCGCCATCGCTTCCGAGGCCGAGACCATCGACGAGATCATCCAGGAAGTGGTCGACGCGCGCCGCAGCGAACGGGAAAACCGCATCATCGACCTGACCAGCGACTCCTCCATGGAGCAGAAAAAGCGTGAGGGATATTTCTAAAATGAGCGAAAAAATGGACCTGACGGCCTACGAAAACAAGAGCCTGCTGCGCTTCACCACCAGCGGCAGTGTGGACGATGGCAAAAGCACCCTCATCGGGCGCCTGTTGTACGAGACGAACTGCATTTTCGAAGACCAGTTCGCTGCCGTGGAAAAGACCAGCAATCAGCGCGGCAACGACCGCGTTGATCTGGCCCTGCTGCTCGATGGCCTGGCCGCCGAACGCGAGCAAGGCATCACCATCGACGTGGCCTACCGGTACTTCACCACCGCCAAGCGCAAGTTCATCATCGCCGATACGCCAGGCCATGAGCAATACACACGCAACATGGTCACCGGTGCTTCGACGAGCGAGTTGGCCATCATCCTGATCGATGCGCGCCACGGCGTGGTCACCCAGAGCAAGCGCCATGGCTTCCTGATTTCGCTGCTGCAGATCCCCCATCTGGTGGTCGCGGTCAATAAGATGGACCTGGTGGACTACAAGGAAGAGGCCTACCAGAAGATCGTGAAGGAGTATTCCGAGTTTTCGCAAAAGCTCGATATTCACGACATCACGTTCATTCCCATCAGCGCCCTGGACGGCGACAACGTGACGACCCGCAGCGCCAATACCCCTTGGTATGAAGGCCATACGTTGCTACACATGCTCGAAAACGTGCACGTTTCGGCCGACAAGAACTTTGTCGACTTCCGTTTCCCGGTGCAGAGCGTGATGCGGCCCAACCTCGACTTTCGGGGCTTCAGCGGCAACATCACCTCGGGCACCATCAAGGTCGGCGAAGAAATCGCGGCCCTGCCTTCGGGCAAGTCCTCGCGCATCAAGTCCATCGTCACCTACGACGGCGACCTCGAAGAGGCCTTCGCCGGGCAGGCTGTCACCCTGACTCTCGAAGACGAAATCGACATCAGCCGTGGTGACATGATTGTGCGCAAGAACAACCTGCCCCACGTGGCCAGCGAGTTCGATGTGAATCTGTGCTGGATGGATGAGGAGCCCATGAACTCGCGCTCCCACTATCTGCTGAAGCACACCACGCAGAAGGTCAAGGCCTACGTCTCGGAGATCCAGTACAAGATCGATGTGAACACCCTGCACCGGCAGGAAGCCGAACAGTTCGAACTGAACGAGATCGGGCGGGTGACCATCAAGACCGCGCGGCCTTTGTTCTTCGACAACTACCGCATCAATCACGGCACCGGCAGTTTCATTCTCATTGATCCGCTGACCAACCACACCGTGGCTGCGGGCATGATCCGCGGCGAAGCGCGCGACGTGAAGGGCAGCACCCAGACCAAGCACGCCGAAGCCCAACGCTCGACCAATGTGCGCTGGGAAGGCGGCATGATTTCGGCCGCGGACTGGGAACGCCGCAACGGCCACAAGGGTGCCGTTTTGTGGTGCACCGGATTTTCCGGCGCCGGCAAGTCGACCGTGGCCAAGGGCCTGGTCAAATCACTCTTTGCCAAAGGCCATCAGGTGATGATGCTCGATGGCGACAACGTGCGGCACGGGCTGTGCGGCGATCTGGGCTTCAGTGACCAGGACCGCTCGGAGAATATCCGCCGCGTGGGCGAAACCGCGCGGTTGTTCTATGAGCAGGGCAACATCGTTATCTGCACGTTCATCTCACCGTTCCGCGCGGACCGCAATTTTGTGCGCTCTATTTTGCCCGAGGGAGCCTTCCACGAGGTCTTCATCAAGTGCGACATCGAAGTCTGCAAGCGCCGCGACCCCAAAGGGCTCTACAAAAAAGCCGAAGCCGGCGAGATCAAGGACTTCACCGGCATCGACTCGCCCTACGAAGAGCCTCTCGAGCCGGAAGTCACCGTCGAGACCGACATCCACAGTGTCGAATCGATTGTGGAGCAATTGGAGCGCTTTTTGAAGGACCGGAAAGTGCTGTAGCCCAACAGGTTCCGATTTTAATATTTCAAACCTCAGCATTATATCGTAAAAATGTGGTGATTCGTCACCACATTTTTGCTATAATCACTCCCGTCAACCGCCCAACACTATTCGCCCGACCTTCCCCGGGAGACATGCATGAATCTCCGGATGGCCACGCCATTGGTGCTGCTGATCTGCACCTTGGCCCTGGCCGGCAGTGCCCCTGCCGGTGCACGCGCCGCCGGTGACGCCCACCTCATGCCTGCCCATCCCCGCCTCATCGAGCGGGTCGGCAACCGGGAAGTCGCCCGCCTCCACCAGGCCCAGTACACACCGGAGATGCGGCGCGACCTGAATCGGGACCGCCCGGCCACCAAATCTGCGGCAGTCCTGGGCACCGGCACCCCGCTGATCGTGCTGTGGGACTTCAGCGACCAGATCGCCGATCTGGCCAGCCATCCGGCCAGCGCGTACGAAGCCATGCTCTTTTCCACCGGAATCTATCCCACCGGCAGTCTGAACGATTTTTACCTCGAGGCCAGCTTTGGCAATTTCGGAGTCGGCGGCCAACTCATCGGCTGGCAGACCGCCGGCAACACCTACGCCAGTTACGCCAACGCCGATGGCAGCCAGGATCCCAATACGGCGCGGGTCATGATTCAGGACATGATCGCCCAACTGGACGCCACCATCAACTTCGCCGACTACGACAGTGATCTGGACGGCCTCGTCGACGGCCTGTTTTTTGTGCACGCCGGCGCTGGGCAGGAAGAATCCGGCGACCCGGCCGACATCTGGTCCCACTCCTGGAGCTTCGGTGGCGGTCTGCCCACCAACGATGGCGTGTCGATCGGCCGTTATTCGGTTGAACCCGAAGAATTTTCCGATGGCAGCCAGATCACCGTCGGTGTTTTTGCCCACGAATACGGTCACATGATCGGCCTGCCGGACCTTTACGACACGGACTACTCCAGCGCCGGTATTGGCCAGTGGGGCCTGATGTCCGGTGGCAGTTGGACCCACCGTCCCGGTGATCAGCCCGGCAGCTCGCCGGCGGCGCTGACCGCCTGGAGCAAAATCCAGCTGGGCTGGCTCACGCCCACCGAGTTTGTCGGTGATGCGGCTGGGCTGGTGCTGCCTCCGGCCAACACCAATCCGGTGGCCTTCAAGTTCTACAAGGCCGGTGACGCCGGCGGCGACGAATATTTTCTGGTCGAAAATCGGCGCCGGCTCGGCTTCGACGAAGGCCTGCTGGGCCGCCAGATCGATCTGGGCCTGCCCGACCCCGAAGGCATGATCATCTACCACGTTGACGAGTCCATGAGCGGCAATGCCACCGATGCCCACCGCCTGCTGGACGTGGTGGATGCCAGCCCCTGGTTTGGCCACAATGGCGACTACCACGAAAACCTCAACGCGCCGACCGCCGACTACTCACGGGTTTCGGGGTACAACCGCGGCGACAACGGCGACCTGTGGCCGGGTTTCACGTCCTTCTCGGCCGACAGCACCGACTGGAGTGGTGTTCGTGACCGCGCCACCTTTGGCAGCAATTCCATTCCAGCGACCACCACCTATGACTGCTCTGCCACAGGTCTGGCCCTGACCAACATCGCCCTCAGTGGAGTCGACGTGGTTTTTGATCTGACCCTGGCCGCTGTCGCGCCGCAGCAACCGGTCCTGGCCCGGGCCAACGAGTGGAATTTCGAACGGGATGCTGCCGACTGGCAATTCTGCAACAGCTACGCCCACCTCGACCAGACCCAGAACCAGAATTGCGGCGGCAACCAGGGTCTGTGGTTTGGATCCAACGGCTGGGACAACTGCTCCGGGGCGGGCTACGGCAACAGCTGGAATGACCACGCCACCGTCACGGTGGGCGTGAATGTGGCGGCCGGCCCACAGGTCCAGATCAATCACAAGTTCGAGCTGGAACCCGGCTATGACTACGCCTACCTCGAAGTGCGCCCCGCCGGTATCAATGGCGCCATATGGACCACGCTGGCCGCCTACACCGGTTTCAGTAGCTGCGTGACCAACAACCACACCATTCCGGCGAGTGTCCTGGCCGCCGGAGACCCCGACGGCAACGGCACCGCCGCCGTGGAAGTTCGCCTGCGCCTGGCCACCGACGGGGTCTGGTCCGCGCAAGATGGCAGTTTCTGCGGCCTCGGTTGGTGGGTGGACGATTTTTTGGTGACCCAGATGTACGCCTCGGGCGTTGAGTTGCCGGGCGCAACGTTGGGTGTGGCACTGTCCAATCCGGTCCCCAACCCCTTCAACCCGGCCACTGCGTTGGCCTACACGGTACCGGCCGGTGCGGGCTCGGTCAGCCTGATCATCTACGACCAACGCGGGCGGCAGGTGCGCACCCTGGCTGTCGAGGCTGACAGTGGTCGTCATGAGATCATCTGGAATGGGCGGAACGACCAGGGCGGCGCCGTGGCCAGTGGGCTCTATTTTGCCCGCTTTCAGGTCGATGAAGTGGTCGAGATCCGCAAAATGGCTCTGATCAAATAGCTTGCCCATTTCCTATCATTATGATAGGATTTTTTCAATTACTGAATAAAATTTCCATTTCCCGTTCTCCCAGCCGAAGGAGAGCCTGTGAACCAGGACCAACAACAACTCCACCAGCGAGTCGAAGCCCTGGAAAATCGCCTGGCCAGCCTTGAAACCGCCCTGGCCACCGGTCCCTCGGCAGAGACATCATCTCCGCCCCCGCCGACTCCCGTTGCCGATTTTTCCATCACCAATGCCACCGGCATGAGCGGCACCCACATGGTGTTCCTCCTGGGTCGTTCCATCATGGTCCTGGGCGGTGCATTCCTGCTGCGTTTCACCACCGAAAGTGGCGTCTTGCCCCCCTTGGTGGGATTCGGACTCGGCTTGACGTACGCCCTGGTGCTGATCGGGCTGGCCAATCGGGTCGGACGGCAGCAAGTCGGCGCAGGGATCGTGCACGGTTTGACCGGTGTGCTGGTCGGCTACCCTTTTCTCTACGAAACCATCGTTACTTTGAAACTTGTCAGCCCGACCACCGGCGGCCTGGCCTTGGCTCTGCTCACAGGCGCCGGCATTTTCACCGCCTGGCAACGCCATATGCGGCTGCTGGCCTGGGGCTTCACCTTTCCCGCCCTGACCCTGACGGTTGCTTTGGGGTTTGCCACCGAACGCCCCGTTTTTTTCGGTGGTCTGTTGTTGGTCCTCGGTGCGGTCACGGTCCTGCTGGCTTACACCCGCGGTTGGCATTGGAAACGTTGGGTCGTAGCTGGCGTGGCCAATCTGGTCGTTTTCCGGCTGTCAGTGATGGCGGCCGACCAAGCACGTGACGCTTCGCCGGGCACCCTTTCGGCGACGTCCGTACAGGCACTTTGTCTGGGTCTGATGGGCGTCTATCTGGGACTATTTGTCTTTCGCTCTCTGGTGCAGGGGCGAGGCGCACGCGCCTTTGACGTGGTCCAATCGGCCGCGGTCCTGTTGGTCGGATTTGGCGGGGCCTTGCGCCTCAGCGAAGCCACTGGTCGTGGAGGGCAAATACTGGGCCTGGTGGCCCTGGCGGCGGGGCTGGTCGGCTATACCCTGGCTTTTACCGTCATCCGCCAAAAACACGGGCGGGGGCGTGGATTCTTCTATTTTGCCAGCCTGGGACTCATTTTTCTGCTGCTGGCCAGTCGGGCCACTGCCCACGGGGCCATGCTCAGCGGAACCTGGTTGGCCCTGGGTCTGGGCATGGCCGCTCTCGGCGGGCGCCTGGACCGGTTCACCCTGCGCACTCACAGTGTGGTTTACCTGTTGCTTGCGTTGATCCAGACCCGGCTGTTGATCAGCAGCGTCGACGCATTCACCGCCGGAGCAGACACGGCCTGGCACCAACCGGGCCTGATGGGACACGTCGCTCTGGTGGTTACTGCGGCGGCCGCCCTGCTGCTGGCCCGTCTGCGAGGCGACCGGGAAACCAATCGCTGGCGCAAGGCCCCGCGCCTTTTGGCTCTGCTTTTGGTGCTGCCCGGCTTGACCCAGATCACAGTATACGGCCTGGTCACGGTGGTGGGCGAGGCACCGCCCCAAGCCGATCCTCAGTTCGTGGCCGCCGTACGTACTGGAATATTGTCCCTGCTGGCCATCGGACTGGCTCTGCTGGCGCGGCGCCCGGCAATGCAGGAACTGCGTTGGTTGGTGTATCCGGTGTTGGTATTGGGGTTGGCCAAAGTCGTGGTCGAAGATTTGCGGCTCGGCGATCCGTTGGGATTGTTTTTCGCTTTTGCCATGATCGGTGGGGCCTTGATCCTGGCGCCGCGCTTCATGCGGCGCCAACCGGTCTCAGAGGTTCAGTAGACGCAACCGGTGTTCCATTTCCTTCAGGGGCATCAGGTCGCCCTTGCGGCTGGCCACCGCAATGCCGCGGGTGAAGACATCGGCCGCCTCGGCCTGGCGCTCCAGTTTCTCCAGCACCCGGCCCAAGCTGGCGTACAGGGGGCTATTCTGATCCTGCTGAACCAGCGCCCGCTGCAGATACTCCGCCGCCGCCTCCGGTTCATCCAGCGTATCGAGTGCCTGCCCCATGCCCATCAGGGCCAAGGCATCATCCGGATCAATGTCCAATACTTCGGCAAACATCACCTTTTTGCGCTCGGCATCCTGCTGGCGCACCTGGCGCTCCTGCGCGGCCATGGCCGCAGCCTGTTCGGGGTTCACCCCCACGCCAAACTTCTTCATGGTGCCCAGCGCCTTTTGGTGCTCGGCCTCTTCCTTCTCGCCGATCTGCATATAGAAAAGAGAAAGATTCGTATGCACCATGGGTTCTTCGGGCGCGACTTCTTCCAGGCGACGGAAAATGTCGATGGCCTCATGGTACTTGTTCAGTCGGCCCAGGATCACGCCCAGGGCTTCGAAGGCCTCGGCCCGGGTCGGGTCCAGGCGCAGGGCGTCCTCCAACATGGCGACGGCCTGCTCGTCCCGGCCGGCACTGAAGTGATGCAGGGCCTGGTCGTGCAGTTGGGCCGCGCGTTCGGCGGCGTTGGCGCCCATGTGCAGGGGCAACAACGCCACCTCGCCGGGCAGTTCGTCTTCCGGCCCCATGGCCAGCAGTGCCGCGCCGGGAGTGCGGTGTTCACGCTTCAGAAATACCAGACTGGCGGCCCGTTGCAGCACCGGTGACCAGAATGATCCGGCCCAGGTGCCGAGTTTCGATTCATCGGCACCGGTGCAGGGCGCGCCGGCAGCCGGCAAACCAGTCAGTTCCTCAGGTTCCACATCCTGCCAGACGACTGCCCGCAGGGCCTCGGGCACGCTGCCATAGGTGCGGATGCGCGCCACCACTTCCTGGCCCAGGTAGCACCCCTTGGTGAAACTGACGACCTGTTGGTCCAGACCCGTCTGCGGCAGGACCCGCACACCGGCGGGCAAGTCCACACCCAGGCGGGGCCAGCCCGCTTCGGCCTGCAGCCAGCGCCACAACATGCGGGCATCAAGCCGATCCAGATTGTCCAGCCAGACCATTTCCCGCCCGGTGGTTGCCGCTTCCCATGCGGGTCCGGCTCCCCCGCCAGCCGGAGCACCAGGCAACAATATCACGTATCCCGGGTCACCGGTCAGGGCCCGCCGAATGATCCAACCCTCGCCGCCACCGGGCCAGCCCACCAGCGACAAGCTGTTCTCCGGCAGGTCCATCCAGGCCGCGCAATCGGCCACCGGACAAGGGCCCAACACCGCCGCCAGAATCGGGTCCCGGCTTTCTTCGGCCCCGGACTGCTGAACAACGAGGCCACCAAACTCGGCGGTCATGTCTTCGACCAGGGCATCTTCACTGATCACATAGGCCTGCAGGTCGGCCACCAGCGCGTCGCATTCCGAGGCTGGTAGAAGCAGCAGAAAAGAGGAATACGGCTGACCTCGATCAGGCAACCGGTGCAGGCTGAACCAGGCTAGCAACTGCCCCTGCCGATTCAGGCGCGCCGAGAGTTGCCCCTCGCCCGGCCCCAGGGCCAACACGTCACTGGTCAACTGGGCGTGCAGAAAAGTCGCGCTGTCCGCCCCCGAAACAAGCACGGCCCCGAGTTCGGGGCCGCCTTGCCAGTCACCGCACAGGCCGTAGCGTCGGACCTGGCTGCTGATTTCCGTCAATTGAGCCGACATCACACCGAAAAACTTTCCCCACACCCGCAGGTATTGCTGGCGTTGGGATTGCTGAACTGGAACCCGCGGCCGCTGAGGCCCTGCTGGTGATCCAGGACCACGCCCCGCAGGTAGATCGTGCTCTTGCGGTCCATGAGGATTTCGAATCCGTCACAGACCACAACAATGTCGCCGTCCTTCTGGTTGTCGAATTCGACCTTGTAGACAAGGCCCGAGCAACCCCCACCGGACACGGCCAAACGCAGGCCTTCTTCCTGGCGGTTTTCGGCCGACATCAATCGGCGCACCTCGGTGGCGGCAGCCTCGGTCAACTGCACCGGAGCCTCGACTGCACCGGACGTCAGGTCAGCCAGGGGCTTGGCCACCGGTGCCGGTGCCGTCGCGACCACCGTTTCCACTTTGGGAGCGGTCTTTTCGCCGGGACGCTGGAAATATTCGCTCAGGGGCGACAACCCCGTCACGTCGTCGGCCTTCAGCACCAGCTGCTCGTGCTTTTTCCACACCCCAAACCGCGCGGCGCGGTTCAGGTATTCCTGATTGGTCTTGCCATCTTCGCCATCGGTGTGCAGATCCACATCCAACAGCATGATGGTGCCGTTCTCACGCGCGTGGCAACGGCCGACATACACCGTGTCTCCCGCCTCGGCCACAACAGTGATCCCGTGCAGCGGATCGGCGGTATCGTGAAATGTGCCCATGTTTTTCCTCGTTTGTTCAAGGCCACAGCGGCGGGGCGAATCGCCGCTGCAACCAGGTGATCAGCAGAATTCCGCGAAGGCGGCCGTCAGATCCGTGGCGATGCTCACCGCATCGCGACCTTCGATCATGTGACGCGGTAAGAAATGCACCAGTTCGCCATCCTTGAGCAGCGCCATGCTCGGGCTGCTCGGCGGCACATCGCCAAACAATTCGCGGGCACGGGCGGTCGCTTCGAGATCCTGACCGGCAAAGACCGTGGCCACGCGATCGGGCCCTTTCTCTTCGCCGATTGCCGACTTCAAGGCCGGGCGCGCGCTGCCCGCTGCACAGCCACACACGCTGTTGACCAGCACCAGGGAGGTGCCTGTCGTCTGGGCAAAAAAGCTCTCGACCTCGGCCGTCGTGCGCAGTTCCTGCACGCCGGCACTGGTCAGTTCAGCCCGCATGGGGGCCACCATCTGTTCGGGATAAGGCATTTCGAGACTCCTCGTCTATGGTTACCAGCAGGCGTCAGCCCACTTGGTCGTCATTGCTGTCTACGGCACCCTCGAGGGCACCTTTGGATTTGTCATGGCTCTCCAGGATCGATTCCAGGGCTCGCCACGGCAGGGTGGCGCATTTCACGCGCGCCGGAAAATCTTTCACGCCACCAAATACCGCCAGTTTGCCGAGCCCATCGGGATCGGCCACCTTTTCGCCATTGGTCAACATTTCAATGAATTCCCCCATGATCGCCCGCACCTCGTCGATGCTCTTGCCCTTGAGGGCTTCGGTGAGCATGGACGTGCTGGCGGTGAAGATCGCGCAACCACTGCCCTCAAAGCAGAGGTCATCCAACGTTTCACCGTCGGATTTCACGTAAAGGGTCAGCTTGTCCCCACACAGCGGGTTGTAGCCTTCACGGTGGGTGCAACCCTTCTCGTGGTCGCAGTCGTGAATGGGCCGGTTGTTCCGCGGCTTCTGTCCGTGGTCCAGCACCAACTCCTGGTAGAGATCTCTCAGGTCACTCATACGCGGAAAAACTTTCTGATTTTCAGAAGACCTGCCGCCAGGGCTTCCAGATCGGCGGCCGTATTGTAGATCCCGAGGGAAGCCCGGGTCGTGGCCGGAATATCGAAATAATCCATGATCGGCTGGGCGCAGTGATGTCCCGTGCGCACGGCGATGTTGTCGCTGTCCAGGAAGGTGCCCACATCGTGGGGATGCACGCCGTCGAGCACGAAACTGAAGACCGCGGCCTTGTGTTCGCTGGTGCCGATGATGCGCAGGCCAGGCACCTGCCCCAGGATCTCGTTGCCCTGCGTCAGCATTTCGTTCTCGTAGGCCGTCAGATTCTCCAGCCCGATTCCATTGACGTAGTCGATGGCTGCGCCAAGGCCCACGGCCCCGGCAATGTTCGGCGTGCCGGCCTCGAAACAGGCGGGCGGTTCGGCGTACGTGCTCTGCTCCATTGTCACCGACAGGATCATGTCGCCGCCACCCTGCCAGGGCGGCATGGCGCGCCAGTGTTCCATTTTGCCATACACCGCACCCACTCCCGTGGGCCCGTAAAGCTTGTGTCCCGAGAAGACATAGAAGTCGCAGTCCAGAGCCTGGACATCGACCGCCAGATGGGGCACCGCCTGGGCACCATCCACTATGACCGGCACGTTCTTCTCGTGGGCGAGGCGGACAATTTCAGCCAACGGGTTGATAGTGCCCAGGGCGTTGGACACGTGGGAGACGGCCAAGACTCGCGTGCGCTCGGTCAGAAGTTCCGGCAGCTTTTCCAGCTCCAATTCACCGGTAGACGTCAACGGCACGAATTTCAGGACAGCACCGGTTTCCTGGCACAACATCTGCCAGGGCACAATGTTCGAATGGTGCTCCATCTGGGTGATGAGGATCTCATCCCCTGCTTTAACCCGCGGACGCACAAAGCTGTGAGCCAACAAATTGAGGCCCTCGGTGGCGCCGCGGACAAAGACGATTTCTTCCGGCTTGGCAGCCCCCAGAAACGTCTGCACCTTGCCCCGCGCGCCCTCGTAGAGTTCGGTTGCCACCTGGCTCAACCGGTACACACCGCGGTGGATGTTGGCGTACTGGTGGCTGTACAAACGGCTCACCGCATCGACGACGACCTGAGGCTTCTGGGCGCTGGCCGCGCTGTCCAGAAAGACCAGATTGTTCTCGGCGCGGGCCACCCGCAACAACGGAAAATCGTGGAGCGCGCCACCCTGACGCAAAAACTCCAGGCCCCGATTATCGGTGATGGTCTTGACCGGATCCATCAGCTCTGCTCCTCGATCAGACCACCATCGACCACATCAAGAGTGCGGGTCACGATGGCCGACAACTCGGCGCGCAGTTCGGGCACCGGAACCGACTCGATGACCTCGCTGGCAAAGGCCCAGGCGAGGTAGGTGCGGGCTTCTTCCGGGCTGAACCCGCGCGTGCGCAGATAAAACAGCGCCTCGTCTTCCAACTGCCCGGTCGTTGAGCCGTGGCTGCATTTCACATCGTCGGCATAGATTTCCAGCCGCGGAATGCTGTTGGCCACCGCATCATCGGACAGCAACAGGTTGCGGTTGGTCTGATGGGCACTGGTTTGCTGGCTGTCACGAGCCACGAGAATCAGGCCGTCAAACACGCCACGCGCCTCGCCGTCCAGGATGCCTTTGTAAAGCTCGCGGGTTTCGCACTCGGCCGCGTCATGGTTCACGCGGGTGCGCAGGTCAAAACGCTGCTGCCCCGTGCCCATGTACAGGGCGTTCAGGTCGCAGCTCGCGCCGGTTTCGGACAACGCCAGATGCAATTCGCGCCGGGCCAAACGGCCACCGGTGACAATTTCCCAACTGTTGTAGCGGCTGTCCTTTTTCTGCACGACATGCGTGCTGCCGAAGTGTTCACCCTTGGCTTCACCACCAACCAGTTTCAAATGATTGACCGTCGATGCGGACGCGCAGATGACCTCGGTCAACGGTTGTTCGACCAGCCCGGCGGTGCCCATCACAAAACGCTCCACGACGGTCGCCTCACTGCCCTGACCCACTTCAATCAGGTTGCGCACCGGCACCAGGCCACTCTGGCCCGCCAGATCGCTGATGAAGTGCAGCTCCACCGGTTGGGTCAGCACCACGCCGGCGGCCAGTTTCAGATGCAGCCCATCCCGCCAAAAAACCGCGTTCAGGGCCGTAAAGCCCGAATCGCTGTCCTTGGTCAAAGCACCAACACTGCCCACCTCACCGGTTGCCGACAGCGGCTGCACAACCGCACCGGCCGGCAGATCACCCAGATCCGAGCGCGCCGCGTCAAAAACACCGTTGATGAAAACAAGCAAGTGGGACCCGGGCAGACGGGGAAATTCGACGCCACTGGTCAGAACTTCGCCGTGCACCGGCAACGCATCGCCGGACGCCAGTCCAGCGGCCTGGCCATGCATCCATTCTTCGCGGCCCCGGGTCTCCAAACCCTGGGTCAGAACAACTTCCAGCGCGTTCTTTCGCGCGGCCGCATAGTGCGACCAGGTCGGCTCATCCTGCTGCCCCGCGGCGAACACGTCGCGGTAGGTCAGGCTCTTGTCGGGAGTCGCGGTTCTCACCGGGCGACCTCCCCAGTGGTCGCTTCATCTTCCAACCAACCATAGCCGGTCTTCTCCAGCTCAATGGCCAGCTCC
>CAZLUL010000039.1:0-22915 GCA_964562635.1 uncultured Fibrobacteraceae bacterium
CATGGGCGTGGCCGTCGGTGACGCTGCCGATCTCGGGTATGCCGGGACGGTCGTGAGTGAGTCTGATTGGCCCCTGAGTTCCGCCGGTGGCCTGAGCGTCGACGGCATGGTCGCCGACCAGATCGACCTGCGTTCCCTCGCGCCGGCCCTGTTCGGCGTCGGGTCCATCCGCAACCTGGCGCTGGATGTGGCGCTGCCGGCCAATGGCTACGTGGGGGACGAGCTCGAGCGACTGAATATCATCAACATCGGCTCGGCCCGGGATGCGGCGGAGCTGTCCCGGATCGAGGCGTGGGCCGATCAGGGTGACGAGGTCTTCGACCCGGCAACCGATACGCTCCTGGGTGAGTTCGCCTTCACAGGCAGCCGCTGGGAGCTGACCGGCCTCAGCCACGTCGTGCCCCTGGACAGCCTGCGGATCTACATCACCGTGGACATCGCCGAGACGGCGGATGAGGGCCGCACGATCCAGTTCGGGTTGCCGACCCTGCCGGATGTCGGTATCGGCATGGTCAGCGGCAACGACGGCCCCATCGATCGCGAGGTCATCAATCCCTTCGCCCAGGCCATCAGCACTTCTGACCGCGTTGTCCTCAGTGCCGGCGTCATCGTGCCGGGCGATGCGGCTCCCGGCGAATCGGACCTGCCCCTGTTGCACCTGGTGGCGCTCAACGCCTATGCCACGGATCAGCAGCTCGTGGGGCTGAGTGTGCGCAATGGAACAGCCGGTATGGCCGCGCCGGGCACGCCGGAACTGGATAACGAACTGGACCGACTGGAACTGCGGGCCGACGGCAACGGCGACGGCAGATTGGGTGATCTGGCCGAAGATCCGGTCGTGGCCACCGGCCATTTCCAGAACGGCGTCGTGAGTTTCTCCGGTCTGTCCTGGAACCTGCCGGCCGGAAGCTCCAGCCATCTCTTCCTCACCGGAGGCGTTTCGTTGAACGAGGCCACCGACGGTGACATTCTCTCGGCCTATGTGGCGGAGAGTGCTGATTTAGGATTCGCGGGCGATGTGGCCCTGTCCGCCGCGTGGCCCCTGGACTCCGGTGCGGGCTGGACCGTGGACGGCATGGTCGCCGCGCAGGTGGGCAACCGGGCCGTGCCGAGTGTCACCCTGATCGCCGGTGAGGGCCCCGATTTGGTCCTGGACCTTGAGGTGCCGGCCGCCGGTTATGTCGCCGATACCCTGACCGGCCTCAGGCTCGTGAACCTCGGTTCCGCCATCGCCAGCGATTTCGCGGACCTGCGCCTGTGGCGCGACGGGGGCGACGGGATCTACTCGGGCGGCGGCGGCGACGACGTCGATCTGGGTCCGTTGACCTGGGTGAGCGACGCGTGGTATTCCCCGCTGCTCAATACGGCCCTGCCGACTGGCGGCACCCGCCTCTTCGTGGGCCTGACCGTGGCGGCGGCACCGACCAATGCCGCAACCGTCCGGATGGCAATCCCCATCAACGGGATCACCGTGGCCTCGGACCACGACGGTCCCCTGGACCAGGCCGTGGCGAGTTCGTCCACGATCCTGCTGAGCACGTCGCCACTGGTCGCAGAACTGCGCTTTGATCAACCGATCAGCACCGTTGGCCAGACCGTCACGGCGCGCATGATCCTGCGGAACGTGGGCACCGAAACACTGCTGGGCATTGTGCCCCAGGCCCTCGTGCCCGGCGGCGACGGTGCCCTGACCCTCGGCTCGGGGCCGACCCCGATCTCTATGGATCTGGCGCCGGGAGCCGTCGACAGCTTCAGCTGGAACTACACTGCAGCAAGTAGCGGGATCGCGACCTTGACCGGGAGCGCCGACGGCACCGAACAGATCAGCGGTCTGGTGCGGTCCGCAGTGACCGTGACCACGGGGCCGCATCAGATTGCCGATCCCGTCACCGAACTCGGCCTGTTCGCCGTGGCCAACATGCCGTTCACGATCAACCGCGGCCAGACCGACATCGTGCCTCTGACCCTCACCTTCGTCAACCCGGGTGGCGTCAGCGGGGCCGATGCCCTGATCCAGAGTCTGCGCATCCGACTGGTCGACGACATGGGCGTGGGCATCGTACCGAGCGACCTGCTCTCGCGGGTGGTCGTCAACGAAGGCGGCATGACCTATCTCGAGCGCAACAACCTCGAAACCTCCGGTAACGAGATCGACCTGACCCTGAGCCAGCCCGTGCTCGTCACCGGCCTGGAACCGGTGACCCTCGGCATCCGCCTGGACATTCAGGCGAATACGAGCGTGCCGGCATTCCGGGTGGAGATCAATGACGCGAGCTGGTTCGCTGCCATCGATGCCATCAGCCTGGCGTCCGTCCCGGTGCAGCTCAATGACGGTACCTACCCCATCCGCTCCGGTATGGGCAGCCTATTGATTGAGGCCACGCGCCTGGAAGTCGCAGCCGCCCAAGCAGATCCGCAACAGGTGGCTGTTGGCCAGCCCGATATCACGCTGTTGACCCTGAACCTGTTCAATCCCGGCGCCGCGGGCCTCGGTTCCGATGTCCGGATTGGCTCACTGGCTGTCTCTTTGACCGATACCAACGGCACTCCGGTGGCCGCACCCAGCGCCTACCTGGAACGGCTGAGGGTTGAAGGGCCGCTCCAGAACCACTTGGATATCGCCGTTGCCGATCATGACAGCAGTGTCATCCTGCTGGCGCTGAACACGCCAATGAACGTACCGGTGGACACGCCGGTGGCCATGCACATCTTGACGAATATCGCCGATCCGACCATCGCCGGGGCGATCCAGCTGCGCCTGGTTGATCTGCCCCAATTCCAGGTTCGCGATGGCAATTCGGGTGCAGCGGTGCCGGTGTACCTGGCCACCGATCCGGTCGCCGGACCGCCCGTGGTCATCCAGCAGATAGCCACCGAAATCATGGCCCAGGGCGATCCGCTCCTGCCGGCTGAATTGGTCATCGGAGCCCGCCAGGTCGACTCTATCGCCATTTCCCTGCGGCACCCCGGTGCTGCGAACGTGGCGGCCATCCAGATCGAGTCACTGGTTGTGCAGAGCCGCGACGAGAACCGGGACCTTGTTTCGCCCACCGGTTTCATCGATGCCCTGCGGGTCCTGCAAGACGACGCCATAATCGGTGCTATCAACAATCCCACCGGAAACGGCTTCATGACCATCCCGCTGACCGGGGTGATCCTGCAACCGGGTGAAACGGTCGACTTGACGCTCAGCCTCGACCTGGATGTCCTGGCCAGCCGCCGCAGCCTCGAGTTGCTGGTGGCCGGAGATGGCATCCAGGCCAGCGACGTGAACGTCGGTTTGCCGGTGACGGCCATACCGGAAAGCGGCGAGGTCTTCCCGCTCACCTCTGGCTTGACCCGTCTGCTCGAATCGGCCGACGAATTCCGGGTCGGATTCGCCAGCCTCATGCCCGCGGTCCTGCTGGGTTCATCCACCGTAATTCCGGCGGCCCGGATCACCTTGCGCAACCCGAGCGAAGACGGCATGGGCAGCATCGGCCTGACCTCGTTGACCATCCACTCGGCGGACGCACAGCTGGGCGAGACCTTGATCGGGGAGTCTGTGGAAGAGGTTCGCCTCTATCGGGCATCCGAGCTCTGGGCCACCAGTGGCGTCCTGTCACCAACCGATACCGTCGCGGTGATTTTGGCGCCCGGTGCCACGGTGATCGGGCCGACCAATACACTCGAGCTCGAGCTGGCCGTTGTCTACCGGGCTCAGACCAGCGCCGGCTCGATCCGCCTGGGCTTCGACGAAGAAGATGTGGGCCTCGTTGTGCCACAAGGGACCCCCGTATCGGTTCAGGTGAGGCCCGAACCGGGGCAGACGTTCCCCTTCTGGTCCGAGTCCGGTTCCTTCTCCGCCGCAGGCCTGGCCGGAAGCTACTCCAACTTCCCCAATCCTTTCGCAGCCGGGCGTGAGCAGACGACCTTCGTCTTCGCGCTCGAGCAACCAGCCGCCGTGACGCTGCGGCTGCTGACGGCCCACAACCGGGCGGTCATTTCCCTGCTCGATAACGAACAGCGGTCCGCTGGCCTGCACCAGACTGACTTCTGGGACGGGCGCAACGGGCGCGGAGGCGCGGTGCAGAACGGCGTCTATATCGCCGAACTGATCGTCGTCTACGCCGACGGAACCAAGGAACGCATCCGGCGGAAAGTGGCGGTGGTCCGATGATCCGCTTGACCACACGCACCCGGATTGCCGCCGCTCTTGGCCTCGTGGTCGTCGCTTGCCTGAGCACCGCAACGCTGGCCCAGGATGACGGTGGCGGGCGCTCCATTCTGGCCGAAGGCGCCGGAAACCGGGCCTTGGGCCTGGGCGGTGCCTACGCCGGTATTGCCGACGATGCCAGTGCCGTGATCTGGAATCCCGGTGGCCTCGGCTTCGTGCAGCGCCGGGAATTCCAGGCCACCCACACCGATCTGCTGGGCATGGGCTTCAATGAACAATACGCCTCTTTTGTCCTGCCTGACTGGCGCTGGGGAGTCGGCTCCCTGACGTTCCGGCGCTTCGGCGTCGGCGGCATCGAAGGCCGGGACGAGCGCAACGTGCTGACCGATACCGAACTGTCCGACGCCGAGACCGAACTCAGCTTCGGCTACGGTCGCGAAGTCGGCGCCTACTGGTCCGTCGGCGCGGCTCTCAAGCTGCGCAATCAGAGCCTGGCCGGCTATTCAGATTCTGGTCTCGGTGCCGACGTGGGCCTCCTGGTCCGGCCGCTGGCGGCGCTCGGCGTGACCGGATCCAGTGCTCAGAACCTGTCGTTGGGCCTCGCGGTCCGCAACCTGCTCGAACCCTCTCTGCGCCTGAACGAGGAACCGGTCACGGATCCTCTGGGGTTCCGGGTCGGCAGCGCCTACCGCTGGCACTTCGGCAACGAAGGCGACGTGCTCCTGGCCCTGGACGTCGAGAAGACGCGCGACATGAATGCCCACCTGCACGTGGGCCTCGAACTCAACCTGGTCCGGGCACTCGCCTTGCGGGTCGGTCTCAATCGCAGCCGCCTGACAGCGGGGGCAGGCGTCTCCTGGCGAGATATGGGCATCGAATATCAGTTCGAGGACAGCCGGGACGACTATATCCAGCGCTTCGGGATCGCCATGAAACTGGGCCAGACGCGCGATGAGTCGCAGCAGTTGGCCCTGGCCGAGGAAGAACTGGAACTCCGGCGACAACTGGACACAGTCTTCGCCGATCAGCAGCAGCGGCGCATGGCGGAAATGGTCAGCAAAATCAAATCTGCCCTGCGGGACAAGGATGCCGACGAGGCGTGGAGCCAACTGGCCATGGCCATGGTTATGGATCCGGAAGAGCCGGAACTTGCGTCCCTTGAGGCGCAGGTCCTGATCCTGCAGTCGGCCGCACACGAAGCAGCCGGCGATTACGCCGCGGCCATGGTCGCCTTGCGCAAGGCCGGCGATCTGGATCCGACAGACCCGCGTGCTGCCGCAATGCTCGAACGAATTCGTGTCGCCAACGACGCCCAGAACAAGCGGACGAACGAGATCCGTGGTCTGCTCGATGGCGCTTTGGACGCCTTCGCCGCCGGCGAGCTCATGGCAGCGAAGAGCGCCTTCCAGCACATCCTGACCCTGGCGCCCGCGGACAGGGAAGCCCAATCCATGCTGGCCCTGACCGAACTGGCCATTGCCACCCGCGTGACGGACCACCTCGCGCAGGTCCGGATTCTGGCCCGGGCCAGCGAGTTCGAGCGGGCTCGGGCAGAACTGGCCGCCGCCCGCGCCCTCCAGCCTACGCATCCCGGCATCGCCGTGGCTGCCAAGTACATAGCTGACCAGAACGCGAAGGGCCTGACCAGTGGTCCGGCGTCAGTCCCGGCAGTCAGCGAGACCGCCCGCGACGGTGCGTTCGTCGCAACCCCGCAGGACGCGGTGCCCGATCATTCCGTCCAGGAGTTGCGGGAGATGGCAGAATTCTACGGGCGTGGCGTCGCCGCCATGGAAGCCGGGGAGAAGGAGCAGGCCATCCATTTCTGGGAATTGGTCTGGTCCATGGATTCCGACTTCAAGCAGGTCACCGAGAGCCTGTCCGGGGCCTATCTGGCCAAAGGCATGGAGTTTTTCGTGGCCGGAGAGCTGCCCGATGCCATGGCTAGCTGGGAGGCCGCAGTGCGGGTCAATCCCGAAGATCCCAAGGCGCTGGGTTACCTGCAGCGGGCCCGCGAGCAGACCAAACGAATGAGAATGATGGACCACCAATAGATGGTTTGAACGGAGAATTGCCCGTCAGGGCGCAACGGTAAAGTAAACGAGGATTTCATGGTGAATGGGAAAAACAGAGCTAAGGAAGCGGCAGGAGTGGATCCTGGCGCGCGTGTGCCGCGGCCTCGCAGGATCATCAGCATGCGCCTGATTATCAGTGCGGTGACGGTCTCGCTCCTGGCGGTGTCGGTCATCGGCTTCGGTAGTCTTGCCGAGCGCAACGCCCGCCAGACATTGAGCGAGGAGATCGAAAACCGGTTGATTGTCGAAGCGCGCAACCTGGCGTCGTTGAGCGTGGACGCGCTGCTGACGGATTTCCCCGAGCTGACTCTCTGCCCCCTGGTCAGTGAGATGCAGGCCGGCCGGCAGGATCTGTCCCTGGTCGCCATCCTGGACCACGAAGACCGGATCCAGGGGCATCTCGACCTGGCAGTCCTGGGTGAGAAGCTCCCGCTGATGGCGGATATGCAACCGCGGGAATCGGTCCACCAGCTTTTTGAGGGCGAACAAGTGCTGGCCGATGCGGACCAGGTTCTGGTGACGGTACCGGCCCGGCATGCCAATGGCCGCCAAGTGGGCACCGCCATCGTCGGGCTCAGCCAGTCCTACCTGGACGAGATGGTTGCCCGGCCTCGCCGCTCCTTCCTGATGTTGACCGCTGGCCTGCTGTTTGCCGGTGTGGCTGTGACCCTGTTTATCATGTCCCTGCTGCTGCGACCAATCGGCGCCCTGCGCGCCGGACTCGAACGCATTGGTAAGGGAGACCTCGCCTCGCCCATCCGGCTGCGAGACAAGACGGAGCTCGGCCTGTTGGCCGAGACCGTCAACGGGATGGCCAGCCAACTGCTGACATCCCAGGCCCAGATGCTCGAGAAGGAGCGCCTGGGCGCGGAGATGTCCCTGGCCCACCAGATGCAGCACGCCTTGCTGCCTGACGGCGAGGTTCACAAAGGGGACTTCCGCTGCAATGGAACCTATCAAGCCGCCGCCGAGGTGGGGGGGGACTATTACGACATTTTCGAACTCAGCGATGGCAAGCTCGGCCTGGTCATCGCGGACGTCTCGGGCAAGGGCCTCGCCGGATGCCTGGTGACTTCCATGCTGGCGGTGCTGATCCGATCCCAGAAGGACCGGTTCACCTCGCCGCGGGACCTGCTGATCAGCCTGGAACAGGGGCTGCTTTCATCGCTGGCGCCAGGCACCTTCGTCACGGTCTTCTACGGAATCCTCGATCCAGAGACCGGGCGCTTGCGTTTCGCGTCTGCGGCTCACAGCCCGCTGGCGATCTACCGGGCGGCGCGGGCCGAGGTGGAGTGGTTCTACACCAAGGGCATTCCCATCGGTGCCCTGCGCAACGGCGCCCTGGCCGGTACGCTGCACGACGAAGAGATCGATCTGGATCCCGGTGATGTCGCGCTGCAGTTCACTGATGGCCTGAACGAGGCCTGGAATCCGCAACGGCAGGAACAGTTCGACTTCGAGCGCATCGCCACCCAACTGATCGCGACCGCTCGCAGCGGCGGACGCCGGGTGCAGCAGGAGTTCCTGCCGATGATCGAGGCCTGGACCGCCCCGGATCCGTTGGGCGACGACTTCACCTTGCTCACGATCGAACGGGCCGGCGTGCCGGCCGCGGCGAAGATTGCGCCAGCCGCGC
Organism: uncultured Fibrobacteraceae bacterium; assembly: GCA_964562635.1. Taxonomy (GTDB): domain Bacteria; phylum Krumholzibacteriota; class Krumholzibacteriia; order LZORAL124-64-63; family LZORAL124-64-63; genus JAGRNP01. Next base: position 7,865 of record CAZLUL010000039.1, read on the forward strand.
CAGGAGTCGCCGATCTGTGCGCCCCGGCGGACATCCGGTCCCTGCACAAGATGATGGCGGGCACCCAACAACTGAGTCTGGCATCGCAGATGGATGAAATGCTCAAGCTCAGGAAATGGGTGAACACCTGCCTGGCCGATGACGCGCGGCTTTTGGGGCAGAAAGACCTCATCGAAAGCAGCCTGTACGAGGTTTGTGTCAATATCGTGGAACACGGCTACGGAAACGATCCGAACTGCAAGATCGACCTGTGGTGGGTTCCTTTGCCCGGGGAGAGCAAGCGATGGTCCGCGGTCACCGGGATCGTGGATGATGCGGAGGACGGGTCACTGCCGGACGGAGTGGGATACTTCGTGATCTGCGATCAGGGCCAATCCTTCGATCCCACATCCTGGACGCCGCCCGATCTGGCAGATCCCAAGGTGCGCCGCCGCGGCCGGGGTCTGGGCTGGCAAATCGTCCATGCTTCGATGAAGAAAGTCGTCTACATACCGAAAACACCGGCTGGGAACATGACGCTTCTGCGTTTCGACCCGGCAAAACACTACAACCGCTAGGAGAAGAAGAAATGGCTGATCAACTCAAGCTTACCTGGGATACCAACTACGAGCCCGTGCCTGTGCTGCAACTGCACGGCCGGCTGGACGCGGACGGGGCCCAACAGTTGCAGGATGCGGCTCTGGCCTCCCTCAGGGGTGGCGAAAGCGTGAATCTTGTCGTCGACCTGGAGGGGGTGGAGTTCGTGGCCTCCACGGGCCTGGCCACCTTCCTGCTCCTGGTTGAAATCTTCAACGAGAGTCAGGGGATTGTCGTGTTCGTCAAGGCAGCGCCGGCGGTGATGCAGGTGATCTCGCTGCTGAACATCGACCAGTTCCTGAAGCTGGAGAATTCGACAGAGGCGGCGGTCCAGTTAATCGGCGCCGAAGCGGATTCCGAAAACCTGGAGACCAGGACGGCGCTTTGAGCACCTGGTTCACATCACGGAAGCTGACTGCTGCCGGCATGGTCCTGGTCACAGGGAGCCTGCTCGCTGCAGGTTATACCGGTCTGTCCTTCCTCGTCGCCTGGTTGCCCTGGTTAGGCCTGCTGTGCTGCCTGCACTTCCTGGCCAGAGGCCGGAGTCTGCCAGGGGCCACAGGGAGCGCTCCAGATCGTGGCTTGGCAGCGGAATTCATGGGTGAGAATCGGCGTCAAAGCCGACGCGTAGAGGAGAGTCTCTCGGACCGCCTCATTCTGGAACGGACCACGACGGCCATTCTTGAGGACTACGTCCATTGCGGACTCGGAGATTTTGAAGAGAACATGAGCCGGGTGCTGTCCCGGCTTGGCAGCTTTGTCGGGGCCAACCGTTGCTATCTTTACCGGCGCATCGGGCCGGATCAGCAATACGCACGGCGGCTGACCTGGCAGGTGCCCGGTGATCACGAAACCGCCCTGCCGCCCCACGCCTTTGCTGCCGACGAGGCCTTGCGCTCAGAATCGATCTCTGGTGAGGCGCCGGTGGTGCTGGTTAACGATGTCAGCGAGACTTGCGATCCCGGGTCCGGGATCCTGGCTTGGTCGCGATCCCAGGCGGACGTGCGCTCCTGCGGCGGCGTGCGGATCATGCAAGATGGCAAGGACATGGGCTTCCTGGGTTTCGACGCTAACGCGAAGAGCGACTGGGGCGGCGACGTGAACAATCTGCTCCTGCTGGTGGCCAACCTGTTCAGTACCTTGTTCTCCCGCCTGGATGCCCAGCAACAGCGGATCCAGGCCATGGCTACGCTTCAGGCCAATAGCAAGGCGAAGAGCGAGTTCCTGGCGAACATGAGCCACGAGATCCGGACCCCCCTGAACGGCGTCATCGCCACGTCGGACCTCCTGAAGGAGATGAGCCTGACAACGCTCCAAGAGGAATACGTGGATATCATCCGCATGTCGGGGTCCACGCTGATGAGTCTGATCAATGACGTCCTGGACATGTCCAAGATCGAGGCCGGCCAGTTGCTCCTCGACCCGGTGGATACCGATCTGCGCGTCATGGTCGAAGACATCGTCGGACTGAGCGCCTTCGATCCCCAGATGCGCGGACTGGAACTGATCTGGCGCGTGGACCCGGTCCTCCCCGAACGTATCGTGGTGGACCCCGGCCGAGTGCGCCAGGTGGTGTCCAACCTGCTGAGCAACGCCGCGAAGTTCACCCGGGACGGTCACGTTTACATGGAAGTCACCGCGGCCGCCGAACAGGGCAGACAGGGAAACCAGTTGGTGCTGCGTTTCCAAATCACCGACACCGGCATCGGAATCAATCAGGAGCACGCCGACCGCCTGTTCGATAAGTTCATCCAGGCGGATAACAGCACGACCCGGCGTTTCGGCGGCACCGGTCTGGGCCTTTCCATTTGTCGGCACCTGGTGGAACTGATGGGAGGCCGGATTTCGGCCAAGGGCGTCCGGGGCGAGGGTTCCGAATTCTCGTTCACCATCTCGGTCCAACCGGTCGAGACGGCAGCGCCGGCGATGCTGCCAAGTCGCGGGCAGGAAGTCGTGCTGGTCACCGGGCACGAACTCGGCGGGACGGTTCTGGCCGAGCAGATCAGCCATCTGGGCCACCACTGCCGCATCGTGACCGCAGCCGTCGAGGCCCGGAGCCTGCTGTCCCGGATCGCCGACGGAAACAGCGAGCAAATCACGACCATCATCGTAGATCCGTCGACCTTGACCGCGGGGGAGGACCTCGACAGCCTGCGGGTCCAGGATATTCCGGAAGCCGTGCGCCCCCAGGTCATCCTGCTGTCGCAGCCGGCGATCATGCCCCTCGACGCCGAGCAAGAGGTCGCGGGCCTTGCCGGGATTCTGTCCAAGCCGGTTCGCATGGCACAGCTGGCCGCTCTGCTGGCTGAGGATCACGCGGCAACCAGCGACCGTGAAGAAAACATCGGTGCGGCAGGCCACTCGGAATCCCGCAAGCCGGAGGGTCAGTACGAAGGCACCCGGATCCTGCTGGCCGAGGACAATGTGTTCAACCAGCGCGTGATCGGCGACACCTTCAAGCGGTTGGGCTGCCAGGTGTCATTGGCCGGCAATGGTGCCCAGGCTTTGGCCATGGCCGAGGACGGCGAATACGACCTGATCTTCATGGACTGCCAGATGCCGGAGATGGACGGTTACGAGGCGACGCGGCGTATTCGGGAGATCCCCCGTGAGATCGCTCGGATCCCCATCATCGCCCTCACCGCCAATGCCTTCCAGGGCGACCGAGAGGCCTGCTTGTCGGCCGGAATGGACGACTACATGACGAAGCCGGTGAGCAAGGACCAGCTGAGCAAGGTCCTCGCCATATGGGAACCCGCTCAGGCCGGCGAAAATCGGCGTTCCTGCTGAGATCCCCTCACGCATCACCATCCATTCAGCGCCTTTTTGGTGCGGGAAACACCCGGGCTTCGGCCGGGGCAGTATTTCCCCCCCGGTTGACACATGTGTGGGCCTCAACCTATAATCCGATTGATTCAGTCTTGTTCAAAATCAAGTGGGGACTTACCGGGAAACGGGGGGCGCATGCGCCGCATTCATTCAACCGCGATCGGGCGGCTATTTATTTTTGGCTGGCTGATGATTGCGCCCTGTGCCTGGGGCCAGGCCTCTTCGGCAACCGCGAATCCGGACAGCACAATCGCCCAGGTTCGGCAGCAAGCGCGTGAACTCGTCGCCGCCCTGCGGAAGCCGGAAGCCGAGACTCTGCTGCGCGACCTGCTACCTCAGGTTGAAGACCGGTACGGCCCCCAAGGCCTACTCCTGGCAGAGACCCTGGAACAACTCGCATTGGCGGCGGGGATCGGGTTCGGTGGTGGCGACAAAGCCGATGAAGTGCGCGCCTGGCTGGAGCGCGCTCTGGCCATACGCGAGGCTGTACCTGGATCACCACCCGATGGCCAGGCAAAAGCCTGGCATCTCTTGGCCATATTTCATCTCAATATCCATGAATTGGTGCCGGCCTCGGAGGCAATCAACCAAGGACTAGAGTTGCTCGATGCTGCGGGAATGGAACGCAGCCGCAGAGCGGGTCTGTTGCTCGCCACCAGTATCCGGATTGACGCGCGGCTCGGCGCATTCGATTCCGCCGAAGAATCCGCCGCAAGGGCGCAGGGCATCGCCGAAATCCAGCCCGACGGTGACTATTCTTTGCGCTGGCTTGTTCTGGACGCACTGGCTCAGCTGCGTGAGCTCCAGGGACGCATGGAAGATGCCATCGAGCTCCGCAAACGTTCCGTGATCGCAGTAGAAAAACAATTCGGTCCCGACCATGAGCAAGTGGCCGAGCGATTGAATGGCCTCGGTGTTGTTTTGCAGAAATCCGGACACCTGCGCGAGGCGATCCCCCCTCTGCAGCGCGCCCGAGCCATATACGAAACCCCACCGGTGCTGGTCCCCAACAAAGTCGCGAACGTAGCCAACTCCCTGGGCATGGTTTATTCCGACATGGGCGACTATGAGGCGGCCCTGCAGAACCTCGAACTTGCCCTGAAGATCACCCGGGTGCATGGGGATCAGGCCAACGTTGCGGCGGCCCTGCAGAACATTGGCGGGCTGGCCGCGAGTCAGGGAGACTATGAAAAAGGCCGCGCTTGTTTCGAGCAAGTGCTGGCCATTGACCAGAAACTACATGGCCAGGATCACTACTACGTCGCCAATGACCTGCTGAATCTGGCGACCGTCAATCTCCTGGCCGGAGACGCGGAAGAGTCCATCCGGTTGTATGACCGGAGCATCGCCATCGCCACGGCATACGGCGGCCCGGACCATCTCATCGTGGGCCTCGCTCTGGGCAGCCAGGGCGAGGCGTTCGCTACGCTGGGGCGGGCTACCGAAGCGCGCGACGCGTTCTCACGCGGCATCCCGATGGTCGCCGTCGGCCTAGGTGATGACAGCCTCGATCTGGCTACCCTGCAAGACGGCTACGGTTCTTTTCTAGCCAGCCAAGGAGAGTACGAGGCCGCACGCGCCGAACTATCCAGCGCGCTAGCGATCCGGCTGAAAATGCTGAGCGATGGTCACGCCGAGGTGGCCTTGAGCCGTCAGAATATTGCCAGCTTGCTGGCGCGCGAAAACCGGCTGGACGAAGCGCTGCCTTTGATGGAACAAGCTGCCGGTGATCTCGAAGGGGCTCTGGGCCCAGACAACCCGCGGGTCGCTCAAGTCTTGGCCAGCTTGGCGGATCTGCGCTGGCGCAGCGGACAAGTGGACGATGTTCTGCAGCCTGCTCTGCGCGCCGAAAATATCGGGCGCAAACATCTGCAATTGGTGATGCGTGGTTTGCCCGAGCGTCAAGCCTTGGCCTACGCGGCCAAGCGTCCGGTGGGGCTGAATTTGGCAGTCGCCGCGGCTCTTGAGGACAGTCGGCCCGAATCCACAACTGTGGTATGGCAAGCCAGTGCACAAGCCCGCGCGCTGGTGCTCGATGAAATGGCGGCGCGCCGTGTTGCGGCGTTCACCGGTGGAGACGACGAGGTACAGGCACTGGCCGCCGACCTCGCTGCAGCGCGGCTGCGTCTGGCCAACTTGGTCATGCGCGGGCGTCTGGGTCAGACTGAATCCGCATATCTTGAAGCCGTAGGGGAAGCGCGCCAGACCAAAGAATCGGTCGAGCGCATCCTGGCCCAGCGCAGCCCGGCCTTCGGGCGACTGGCTCGCCCAGACGCCAACGACTTCACCGCCATCGCGGCGGCCTTGCCGACGGGTGCAGCCTTGGTGGCGTATCAACGCTACCGCCGAGATGAAAATGATGAGCGCTACGCCGTTTTTGTTCTGCCCGCGGCCTCGGCGACACCGACGTTGATTGACTTGGGCGCCGCGTCAGAAATTGACGCCTCTATCCTGGAGTGGCGCGAATCCGTGGCGGCCGGCGCCGTGCCTCCGGGACCACTGACGAGAGCGGCAGAAGCCGAGTGCCGAGTTCGCGGCGCGACCCTTCGCGCAGCAGTTTGGGATCCATTGAGCAGTCTAGTCGCCGATGCGACGCGGGTATTTGTGGTGCCCGATGGCGCGCTTAATTTGGTCAATTTGGCGGCCTTGCCCATTGGTGAGACGGAATACCTGGTCGAAAAAGGCCCGACGCTGCACCGCCTGGGTACGGAACGTGACCTGTTGCCCGATGGTGCGGAGAACGCCAGGCCGGGTCATGGTTTGCTTGTTTTTGGCGGTCCCGATTTTGATGGGAAGCCGTCAGCCGATGAGAGGGCTTTCGAGGTGGCCGCCGTCTTCCGCGGCAACAGTTCGGCCTGTGGTGAATTCTCGGACTTGAGATTCGAGCCTTTGCCCGGCGCCCTCGCTGAGGCTCGCGCGGTGCATAAAATGTGGGGCCAAATCTTACCTTCCGAAAATGCCACGTTGTTGCTGAACGATGCGGCCACCGAAAGTCAGTTCAAAAACGCGGCTGCCGGTCACGCGGTTCTGCACCTGGCCACCCATGGATTTTTCCTCGATCCCGAGTGCGGCGCCTCCGAACGCGCAGCGGGTCCCGCTGCGCTTGAGCTGGCGACCACGGGCCCGGTTCCTTTGGAGCCGGCGCGCGAAAACCCCCTGCTGCGCAGCGGTCTCGCCTTGGCCGCCGCCAACCGCCGCGCCGAAGCCGCGCCTGACGCGGAGGACGGTGTCCTGACCGCCGAGGAAATCGCGTCGCTGGATTTGGAAGGCGTCGTCTGGGCTGTGCTTTCGGGTTGCGACACCGGCCGCGGCACCGCCGCCGCCGGCGAAGGCCTGCTGGGTTTGCAGCGCTCGTTCCAGTTGGCCGGCGCCCGCACCGTGATCAGCAGCCTGTGGCCGGTGCGGGATGAAGACGCTCAAATGTGGATGGACGAACTCTACCGGGCGCGATTGGTCGATGGCCTGGATACCGCAGAGTCCGTGCGCCAGGCCACCCGGCGCACACTGGACGCAAACCGCGCCGCCGGTGCCGGCGGCCACCCCTTGGCCTGGGCCGGGTTCGTGGCGACCGGCGATTGGCGATGAGGCAGCGGCAGGGGGGTGGGGCGGCGCCCCAGCCCTCCCGGTGATTCCATAGCTCCCTGCCACAAAAGCACTTAAAAGATTACCCCACAAAATTTATCGGATATCGTCACAAGCGCGCACTCCCAGCGACTCTCCTGGTAAGCCATTGGTCCGGGACCCGCCCGGACCCCGCCATTTTTCCCAGGAGTTTTCCCATGCACAGCACTATGCGCTCCCTGTTGGTCCTCGCCCTGCTGGCTGTCGCCACTGTAGCGTTGGCCGCCAACGAAGAACCAAAGACCCACGTCCAGGACTTTTCTGAGGGCCATGAGCGGATCGAATCCGGCCCCGTGCCCAGGCCCCGCCTCAATAGCGAAGAGCTGGCCCTGCAAGAAATCAACGACGCCGGGCGACAGGCCGTAGCAATCCTGGTCGCCCAGTTGCAGGGCATGACCAGCGAGCAGGCCCGCGTCGATATCCAGAAACAGATCGAGGCCGCCAAAACCCAAAGCCGGATCGCCTTGCTGCACAAAATCATCGAATTTGCCGCAGCCAAGGGCGACGAGGCCAAAGTCCTCGAAGCGCGGCGCATCCTGGACATCACCTTGAACGGGCCGCAGGACCAGCCCCAAAACATCCAGCGTCCGGCTCCCGCTCGTACCCAAGGAGGAAACTAGATGAAACGCTTCATCCTTCTGGCGAGTGCAGTGCTGCTGCTGACAGCCCCGGCGCAGGCCATGATTATCAAAATGGACATCGACGAGATGGCCCAAAAGGCGACGCATATCGTGCGCGGCCAGGTCGTTTCACTGCATAGCGCCTGGACGCCCGAACGCACCACCATCCTCACCGCAGTGACCGTGCGCGTGGACGAAAACTGGAAGGGCAGCTTCCAGAAGAATTCGACCGTGGTTTTTTCGGTGGTCGGTGGCGTTGTCGGAACCACAGGGGTCATGAGCGAACACGCCCCCAAATTTTTCGCCGATGAAAAAGTGCTCCTGTTCCTGGATACCGACGAACAAGGCCAGCTGCGCGTCGCTCAGGACGAGCAGGGCAAGTTCACCGTGGCTGAGCCCTATGTCGTGAACCAACTGCACAACCCCATCGAACTGAATCGCTTCAAGGATGAGGTCTTCAGCGCTATTCCCCGGGAGGAACAACGATGAAATCCCTCCATCTGATTTCACGCCTGGCTCTGGTTGGTCTGATGCTATCTCTGGCCACCGGTGCAGCGGCGCAGAGCCTCTCTTCTGTTGCACCGCCGCGAGTTGCCGCCGGCGCCGGGCAGACCATCACCATCTTCGGGTCCGGCATTGGACACCCGGGCGACCTGGTCGATTTTCCCGGCGGACCTGACGTCTCACCCACAGCGACCGGCGCCGGTTGGACCACCGTAGAGGTTCCCCGGACCTGGAGCGGAACCATCCGGGTGAAAAGCGGCGCCACCGGTACCTGGAGCGATACCCTGGACCTGGAAATCTCTTTCAGCTTGAAGGGAAACCAATGGGCCAGCGAAAGCCAGGCTTGGTACCTCAACGGGAATGGTGCTCCCGGCTGCTCGGTGGATGATACGCGAGTGGCTCTGTCAAACGGTACCTGGGCCTGGGACTTCGGCTCGAACATGACCTTCTCTTACCAGGGCACCACTTCCAATCAGGGGAATTCGCTAACCGACGGGCTCAATGTGCATATCTGGACCAGTACGGGCTGGAGTTCGGGCGCGATCGCCAATCTCGATATGACCTACGATGCCGGCACTGGCGACATCTGGGAATTCGACGTTTTCTACAACGCTCAGCACCACCAATGGAGCTGTTCGGGCGAGCTTGGCAAGAAGGATGTCGGCAATGTGGGCACCAGTATGATTGGCCGTTCCATTGGCTTGTCCAGTTTGGATGGCGCCGTGGATTCCGAGAAGACGATGTACCGCTTTACAGGCAGCGGCGAAACCCTCAAGCGCACACTGCACTACGATGATGTGCTGGGTGCCGAATTCATCTACCCCCGACCCGGACGACCCGACTTCGTTGCCGCCGCGCCAACGGGCTGGTGGGGGCCGATCACACCCAGCAATGTGCCTAACGCAACGGCAGATGATGCCTTGATCACCAGCGTCTTGGACGGCACTACTCTCTCCTATTTCAATGTCTCTCATTCGAATGCTGGCCTCGACGGTATCGCGCCTCAGGGATCCCACGAGCTATTCCTCGATGACGAGTTCTCACATTTCCTAAATTGGGGTGGGGTCATCTTCCCCGGTGCCACGTCCGGTCTTTTTCGCAACAATCCAATTTTAGTTAGGGGAGGACGGCACACGCTGCGGGTAGACTACGACAGCGCTAACACAGCTTTCGAGTCCAACGAGAACAACAACAGCTACGCGGTCCAGGCGGTGTATTCGCCATACGACTTGACGGACCTCACCCCGATCAGCCGCACCCAACCGCCAGTGGACGGCATCATGGCGGCGCCGAACTGTGACGGATTCCGCTTCGTCGGCAATTGGTGGGGTGCGGTGGGTGTCCTGCCCACCGATGCGGCTGACGACTACGACATGTACCTCTACAACGACTACAGCAGCAGCACCGTGGGGTTCTCCAACATCCTGGAAAACTCATTCAGCGGGCCTGGTCAAAGTGATTTTGTGCTGGTTAACGGCAACAGCGTGGGCGAGAACTTCACGCGCTACGCCGGGGCCGCCAGCTACGACGCCCCGGTCGGTTCAACCGCCGTGATCCAACAAAGCAACGCCGTGGGGAGCACCCTGGTGCCGACCCCAAACTACGGCGCCGAGGCGACGTCGGGCTCTGTCACCATCGGTGTGGATGACATCCTGCGGGTGCACGAAGTCTTCCTGAATGACCCGGCCCTCAACTACCGTTTCACGCTGGACAATCTGAGCGGCACGGCTGACCTCAACTTCAGTCTGTACGATGCGACCGGCGACTATTTTGGCAAGTGGGACAATCTCGAGGCAGGGGTAAATTCCGACGGCGGCGGTGACGAATACTTCGAATACTCACCGACGGCGGCCGGCTACTTTGCGGTCGTGGTCTGGAAGAACGACTCCGAAGATGCGCCGCTGTCCAACACCTATGAGTTGCGGGTGGGCAAGGCATTGTCCAATCTGAACGCGACCTTGATCTCCTCCCAGTTCGACTATCCGGTAACCGTCCGGACTTCCCCCAACGCGACCGTGTTCAGCGCCATGTCTTCGCCAGTGCTCAACGGAAACGCATCCTCTTACGTCAATTGGGCCACGTACAACGCCGGGCCCTATGATATCCCCGCGTGGAATACCCAGGCTTGGCTGGACAGCGAAACGCTGGTCAGCAACGCCGACTGGACCGATTCCGGGGTGGCGTTCTACATGAGCCTCAACCGCTCGGTTTCCGTGCGTGGCGGTCGGCATACGCTGGAACAGCGCGCGGACCCGGGTTTCCTGGTGCCCGAGAGCGACGAAAGCGACAACGTGGCGGGGCAGCAGTACGTGTTCAGTCCGCTGGCCACGGTCAAGGATGTCAGCACCGCCCGTTTGATGCCGCCGCCGCGCGGTTTGGGGGTTTTGCCCAATTCCGACGGGTTCTCCTATGCGCCGGTCCCGACCGAATCCTGGGTAGTTGCCATGGCCTCCCGAGAGAATGACGACTACGACCTAAGGGTTTACAACGACTACAGCGGCAGCACCGCGGGCTTCAGCAACCAGATCGGATCCTCCAGTTTTGGTTCGCGGGATACCGAGTTTGTCGTCGGCCACTTTTCAGACGGCAACGACAATCTCTACAGCGGTGTGGTCCATTTTTTTGCACCGCAAGAAGGCGGCTTCGTTCTGGACCAGAGCGATACCGGTGGGCACAGTGCGTTCGCCACCGGAAACTTCACCGAGACCCTGGGCGTCGACCAGGTCGTGGACGTCTACCAGGCATTGCTGGTACCGGGAGAAACCTACTCCATACGGCTGGAACGTTTGGCCGGTAGCGAGAACCTGAGGGTGGCGGTATTCCCAAGCGTCGGCATCCACGGACGTGACGGTGGACTGGCCTATTCGAATGGCCTCACCGCGAATATGCAGGGCATGGAATTCACCGCAACGGCCAGCACCTGGTACCCGATCGTGGTGTATCGCGTCGATGGCAGCAACCTGGGCGAATCAGTGCCTTATCATCTGTCCTGGATCGAAGAATCGGTTTCCGCGGTGCCGACCGAAGCGCCGACGCAGTTCTCTTTCCGCGGCGGTTATCCCAACCCCTCGCCGGGCAATTCGATGATGCGGTTCGCGCTGCCGACCGCCGGCCCGGTGCAGATGAGCGTGCTGAACGTGCGCGGTCAGCGCATAAAGACGCTGATCAGCGAAACCATGAGCGCCGGCGATCACCAACGCGCATGGGACGGGCGCGATGATCAGGGCGGCACGGTCGCTTCGGGGACGTATTGGGTGCGCCTGGAGGCGGCCGGCAAGATGCTGACCCAAAAAGTGACTTTGATCCGTTAGCTTGGCGACGGCCCACCTGGGCTGAGGCGGGTTTTCCCGCGAGTGATGAGAAGCACCCCGGTCTTTGGCCGGGGTGGTTTTGTTGGAACGGGCGGCCTGAATACCGCGACCTGGCTCCCCAAGCGGCCCTACCGAAAAAAAAGCCGACCTCCGGTCACAACCTGTCGCCATGGACGACTCTATTGGATATCCCGATTACCGGGTTTCCCTGTCACTTGGCTCAGGCTACCCCATGGAGGCAAAGCCGCATGAATACTCCCCGATCGCATCAGGCCCTCAGGTGGCTGTTGGCACCCGTGTTGACCCTGGTTCTGGCTTCTACGGCTTTGGCTACGCCGACCCTGGAGATCACCCCCACCCGCGTTGAACCCGGCGACATCGTGCTGATCACCTACAGCGGCTTCATGCCCGGCGGCTACCCTGCCTCGATCAATGTCGACGGCGTGGCGGTGCAGGACATCTTCATCCTGGCCGGTGGGTCCGGGACCGTCTTCTGGGCGCCTCCTGCCGATCTTGCCGTCGGCGGCCACGACATAGACATCTGCGCCACCTGCTTCCAGGGTGATCTGGAAGAGCGCACCAACTCCGTGCGCGTGACCATGGACTCGGGCGACTACACCGGCAGCCAGTTCAACATCCAGCCCTGGGCGATCGAGATCACCCAGGGCGTGCGGGGCGACATCCCCACCCGCACGCCCCCGGCAGCCGATCTGGTTCTGCCGGACGAAGAGATCGTACATGTCGCCAACCGCCGCACGGTGGTGCGGGTCTATCCCTGGGTGGAGGGCGGACCGGATTTCAGATCGCAACATGGCGTCAGGGCCCAGCTCTGGGTCTCGGCTGGCGGCGTGAACTATGGCCCGATTGAGCCGGAACGGCGTGGGGTTAGCGTCTATCCCAGTGCCGTGTTGGAGGACCTGCGTTCAGACAGCTACCGCTCCTGGAATTTCGTGCTGCCGCCCGAAGTGACGGCGCTGGCGGCCGGCGCCGAGCAGGGCACCTTCAGCCTGACTGTCGGCATCAACCCGTTCGGAACCGGCTTTGCTCCGGAATGTGGCTCGTGCCGGGACGACAACATCGCCTACCTCTACGGCAACCAGGTCCAGCATGTCGGCCTCACCAATGACTACGCCTTCACTTTCCGCCCGCACCTGGTCGAGGCCGATGTGGAGCAGGAGGACGAATCGATCCTGCACCTGCCGCGGCCGAGTGAAAGTCAGCTCGCCAATACGATCCGGTCCCTGTATCAGGTCATGCCGATCGCCGATGGGGCCCGCGGCATCCGGGTGATGCCCTCGCGGGATGTCGACTGGTCCGGCACCTGGGAGGAAGAAGGCTGGGACCAGGATGTCTTCCTGATCGCCAACTACCTGCCGGGCGGCGAGGCCGCGGCGGCGCCGCCCAACGACTATTACGCCTTCCTCTACTACAACCCCGGGGGCTGCGGCGGCCATTCGCCGGTCCCCTCGCCCTTTTTTCGTTCGGGCGTTTGCGGCGGCCCGCTTTTCATCGAAGCTCACGAACTGACTCACGCCATCGGATCGCACCATGCCGGTTTCGGCCACAATACGGCCGGCGGCGGCGGTTACGACCCGGACTACCCCGGCAACCACGGGCAGGTGGAACCCGACTCCTGGGGCTTTGATGTCTACAACCAGCGCATCTATCCCCCCGTTCAGAGCACGGGCGTCGACGGCGAGACCCATTGCTACATGTCCTATGGCAGCAACATGTGGGTCTCGCGCTACACCTGGAACCGGGTGGCGGGCAATCTGGGTTCGCCGCTGGTCGGCATGGGGGCGGCCATGGCGCCGCCTTCGCTGCTGGCTCCCGCCAAGCGCGCTGATATCCTCGGCTTCGTGGCCTTCCGCGGCCTGCTCGACGGCGCCGGCATCCTGGATCTCGAGCCTTTCGTGGCCAGCTATCCGCCCACCCAGGCCCCCGGCAACGGAATCTACGAGTTGGAGTTCTACGACGTCGGCAACACTCTGCTGGCCAATCATCTGCCCCGCCTCATGAGCAGCCAGGACAATGCGGTGGCGGGGAACATGTTCGCCGAGGCCATCGCCCTGCCGGTGGGCTGGTCGGAAATGCGGCTGCGCACGAACGGCACCGTGACCCAGACCTGGCAGCGCAGCGCCAACCCGCCGACCGTCGCAATCACTTCGCCGGCCAGCGGCTTTCAGTGGGCCAACACCGGTAACGTTACGGTGACCTGGAACGCCGGAGACGCCGACGGCGATGCGCTCACTTACCGGGTGTTCGGCCAACAGACGAACGCAAACGAGCTGTTCACCCTGGCCAACGGCCTGACGACCCCTTCGTTCACCCTCGACCTTGCGACCCTGCCCGCCGGTGGCGACTGGGCCCTGATCGTGGAGGCCAGCGATGGGCTGGACCGCACCTACTCGGCGTTTGCCACCGGCTACGTGGCTCCGATGCCGCCCCAGGTGATGATCATCCAGCCCCCGGACAATTCGGTGCACGTGGCCGGCACGAAGGTTCCGGCGGCGGGCATGTTTTCCGACCTGCAGGGCGAGGTCAGCCCGGGCAACATGGTCTGGTCCCTGGACGGCAACTATGTCGGCAGCGGCACAACATTCGACGTGCCGGATATTCCGGCCGGCAATCATGTGTTGACTCTCACGGTATACAACGCCCTTCAACTCGAGGGCACCGCCAGCGTCAACCTGCAGGTGGTCGACGCCCTGGCCGTGCCGCAATTGACGGCCCCGGCCGACGGCGCCACCAACGTGGGCCTGCCCGCAGACCTGAGTTGGACCGCGGTCCCGGGCGCGATCAGCTACCGGGTTCAGGTGGCGGCGGATCCCAACTTCAGCGAAGTCGTGGCCGAAATCGGCAATCTGGGCGAGCCGACGCTGCCGTTCCAGGGCGGCCCGGCTTTTGGCGCCTACTACTGGCGGGTCATGGCCGAGCACGGCGCCGCGGCCACGGACTGGTCGCTGGCCCGCAGCTTCACGCCGAATACCGCCTCGGCGGTGGACGACGTCCCGGGCGCCAAGGGCTTGGCCCTGTCGGTGTTCCCCAATCCGTTCAATCCGGCCACCACGGTGTCGTTCGAGCTGCCCCGGGACGGGCACGTGAATCTGGCCGTGTATGACCTGGCCGGCCGCTTGGTGCGCACGCTGGTGGATAGCGAGTTTGCGACCGGCCGCCATGAAGTTGACTGGAACGGGCGCGACAAACAGGGGCTGCACGCCGGCTCCGGGGTCTACCTGATGCGGTTGGTGACGCCTGGCGGGGAGACCAGTTTGCGGGCGACGTTGCTGAAATGACGGAGGCTGTGGGCGGAAGCACCGCCACGCAGCGATGAGATGGACAAAAAACCTGATGAATCGCAAAGACAGATCTACTGCCCAGGAGGCCCAAATGAAGACCAGAACCGGAAAACGCCAAATCGGGGGCGTTCTGCTCGCCCTCACTTGCATGTCAATGCTCGCCCTGACTGCTCAGCCAGCTGCCGCTGACTGGATCAAGGATGGCAGCGTTGTCATCCAGCGGATCTGGGATCAAGAGGAATCGCTGGCGGTGCCGGATGGCGAAGGTGGGGTCTTTGTCGTCTTCCATGA
>CAZLUL010000040.1:0-22585 GCA_964562635.1 uncultured Fibrobacteraceae bacterium
GAAGTTGAAGCCCGAGCAATAGGCGCGGCTGTTGACCTTGGTGCCGCCGAGGTCCAATTCCTCTGCGCCTTCGGAGATGTTTTCCCAGACCGTTTTTTCAGCATCCAGGTCATCACGGCCCTGGTCGACGTAGGCCATCTGCACCGTCTCGCCGATGATCAACTGGCCACTGTCGGCGGTTTCCTTGCCCGTGATCATGTTCATCAGCGTCGTCTTGCCGGCGCCGTTGGGGCCAACCACACCGACGATGCCACCGCGCGGCAACTGGAAGTCCAGGTCGTCAAACAGCAATTTGTCGCCGTAGGCCTTCTTCACGTGCTCGGCCTTGACCACCACACTGCCCAGGCGCTCACCGGCCGGGATGCGGATCTGGGCCGAGCCGGCCTGCATGTCGCGATCCTTGCTGACGAGATCTTCGTAGGCCGAAACGCGGGCCTTGGATTTCTTCTGGCGGGCCTTCGCCGAAGCGTTGACCCATTCGAGCTCGCGCTGCAAAACCTTCACGCGCTTGCTCTCGGCCCGGTCCTCTTCGATCAGCTTCTTCTGCTTCTGCTCCAGCCAGCTGGAGTAGTTGCCCTCCCAGGGCAGGCCTTTGCCTTGCTCCAATTCCAGGATCCAGCCGGTGACGTTGTCCAGGAAGTAGCGATCATGGGTGATCAGCACCACGGTGCCTTCGTATTCGCGCAGATGGCGTTCGAGCCAGGCCACGGACTCGGCGTCGAGATGGTTGGTGGGCTCATCCAATAATAGCAGGTCGGGTTTTTGCAGCAGCAGGCGGCACAGGGCCACGCGGCGCTTTTCGCCACCGGACAGGATCGTCACGTCGGCATCACCGGGCGGGCAACGCAGCGCATCCATGGCAATGTCCAGGTGGCGGTCCAGGTCCCAGGCATCCGCGGCGTCGATCACGTCCTGCAGTTTGCCCATGTCCTCCATCAGCTTGGTCATTTCGTCGTCGCTCATGGGCTCGCCCATCTTCATGCTGATCTCATTGAACTTGTCAACCTGGGCCTTCATCTCGGCCACCGCTTCTTCGATATTGCCTTTGACGTCCTTGGACGGGTCCAGTTCGGGCTCCTGGGCCAGATAGCCCACCTTGATCGACGGGTCGGGCGCCGCTTCGCCGATGAAATCGTCGTCCAGGCCGGCCATGATCTTCAACAGGGTGGACTTGCCAGAGCCATTGAGGCCGATGACACCGATCTTGGCACCCGGGTAGAACGACAGCCAGATTCCCTTGAGAATCTCGCGGTTGGGGGGCACGATCTTCTTCAATCCCTGCATCGTATAAATGTACTGCTGCGCCATCGGACTACCTGCGGCCTTTCGCCAAATATAGGGAACACCGAAAATAAAGTGATTTCGGGGTTTCTTGGACTGTTTCGCCCGGATATAGTCGTGTTATCGGGGCCGTTCGGCAACCTGAATCCGGTTTGATGCGTATGCCGGGAGAATATTCAGGCGGGCCGCGGGGTATCAACGCGGTACGCAGACACCACATATATCGTCAAAGGGGCGTGTCATGGCTGGATCAGGCAAAAAGTGGTTTATCGGTTGTGGGATCGGTTGCGGCCTGATGCTGCTCATTCTCGGTGGCGTGGGCACCTGCGGGTATTTTGGTGTCAAAAAAATCCAGGAACAGGTTGAGGGTATGGAGGAAAACGCGGACGCCGTGCAGGCCCGCTTTGGCGACGCCGACGATTTTGTCCCCGAGTTGGATGGTGCGATCCCCGCCGCCCGGATGGAGACTTTTCTGGCGATCCGGGACGACATGGCTCCGGTCCGCAACGAGACTTCCGAGATCCTCAACGTCCTTGATGACGACGGGGGCAACTGGGTCGCCAAGGCCCAGGCGGGCATGAAAATGATTCCCGCCATGCTGGGTTTCGTCAATCAGCGCAATACGATTCTGCTGGCCAACGACATGGGCGTGGGCGAGTACCAGTACATTTACGCCCTGTCCTACTTCGTCTTGCTGGACAAGGATCCGGGCGATGGTCCGGGGTTCCAGATGTCCGGTGATGATGAGGAGGAAAATGGCAATGTGAAAGTCGACTGGGGCGGTGACGGCAGTGAAGAAGGCGTGCGGGACAACCGGTCCGAGCGCGTGCGCACCTACGTCAACAACGTGCAGGTGAAAGTGCTGGCCAATCAGTTGGCAGCCTATCGGGCGAGCCTGCCGGCGGGCACCGACCTGGCCACCGATCCCTGGGGTGCCCAGTTGGAGGCTGAGTTGGCGGCCATGAATCTGGAATCGTTGCGCTTCCCCTGGGAAGAAGGTCTGCCGGTCCAGATCCGCGCTTCGCTGGAACCCTACAGCGACCGGATCAATGCCACCTACGATCCGTTGACAAGCATCATCGAGATGGGCCTGACGGACGAGGACTAGAACCGATATGCAGGTCTAGACGCACCAAAAAGTGCGCACATGATGCGGCCGCCCAGTCTCGACAGGGAAGTCCAGGGGTGGCCGCAAGTCTGTCACCGAGTCAAAAATGTCGCTCAGCGTTTGACGATAGAACCTGTGGTCACCAGTGCGGTGGTTATTGGCAAAGACCGCCGCGCCGCCCGGCGCCAGCAAGCCGGCACAATGGGCGGCCAGGCCTGGCCATTCCTTCTCGACCGCAAACCGCCCTCCGTCCTTGGCCGAAGCAAATACCGGCGGGTCGCAGACCACCAGGCCGTAGCCTAGCCAGGCGCCGGGGTCCTGATCCCGTTTGCGCGTTTGGCGGGCCAGCCATTTGCGCGCGTCCTCCTGGATGAACTTGCCCTGTCCCGTTTCGCTCAGCCCGTTGTGGGCGAAGTTGTTCTTGCCCGTATTGAGGCAGGGCTTGGCGGTGTCGACCGAGAAGACGACTTCGGCGCCATGATGGGCCGCCACCACGGAGAACGAACAGGTGTAGGAAAACAGGTTGGCCATCCGGGCGCCAGTCGCCTGCAAAGCCACCCGCCGGCGGGTATCGCGCTGGTCCAGGAACAGGCCGGTGTGTTGGGTCTTGAGCAGATTGATTTCGTACTGCAAACCGTGTTCGGAGACGGTGAAAATTTCAGGCGGGGTTTCGCCCACGACCGTCACTTCGGTCACCAGGGTGCGTTGGTGCGGATTGTGCCGATGGGTGCGCACCACGCCGCCCCGGCAGCCATAGTGGGCGCGCACTTCGTCGAGCACCGGGTTCAGCAACTGGGCCTGGCGTTCGCTGCTGGCGGTTTCGTCGAACCAGACGGCGTCAAACCAAGGCCCATAAATATCGATGGCCGCGGGCAGGCCGGGAATTTCATCGCGGTGCACGGCGCGGAAGGTGTCGGTGATGGCGGCGAGCCAGCGGCCGCGCCGATCATGGCAGGCGGCGACTTCGGCGTTGGCCTCACTTTCGCCCAGCAGGGCGGCGAGGGAGGCGGGCCGGGGGGCGATCAGCGGTGTGTCCAATTCGGGCCAGTGGATTTCAGCACAGTGCAGGACCAGGCGCACGAAACGGGCGCCACCATATTCTTGATCGCCCAACAGGGACACGCCGCTGGCCTGGGCGTGGCGCCGAATCTGGTGCTTGCGGCCACGGGAAATTTCGGCCCGGTAATGAAAAAGGCGCCCATCAACACTGGGGCCCAGGCGCGTGAATTTGGTGTGGGCCGCTTTGCCGTCCAGGACGTCGTCCCGCTGCCAGCTGTCGCCCAGTCCCAGCTTGCCGCTGTCAGCGGTCGAGAGGAATTCGTAGCTCTTGGTGGCCGTGTCCGCTTCGTGAATGGCCTGGGCCCGGGCCGCCGCCGCCGGATTGCGGGCCAACAACAGCGCGCCACTGGTGCCGCGGTCCAACCGCGACACGACGTGGGTGTCCAGGCCCAAATGCAGCGCCAACCATTCGACCACCCCCAATTCGCCCGGCTGACCGGCATGAGTGGCCATTCCGGTGCGCTTGTCGACGACCAGCCAATCGGTATCCTGGTGCAGGATCACCGGGCGTCCTCCAGGTAGGCCGACAGCAGCGAGACAAATTCCGCGTCCAGGGTCACGCCTCGGTTGCGCCCGTAGAACAAATGCAATTTTTCCATGATATCCGGCTTCTCGAGACCCTCGTTTTTGGCGGCCAGAAAAACTTCCTGGGCCGCGGCCGGTCGTGGCCCCCATTGGAACAACTCCTGACCCTGGCCATCAAAGGCGACCAACCGCGGGATGCTGCGTGAGCCATTGGTGAGGTACTGGTCCATCAGGTCCAGGTTGGTGTCGCGCAAAACCAGCTGCGCCGTGATGGCTGGTTGCCGTTCGGCCATCTTCACCAGGCAAGGCAGGCATTGGGCGGAATCGCCGCACCAGGGTTCGGTCAAGACGAGCCACGTCTGGGGCGTGGTCACCCGGTTCAGCACCGCGGTCAGTTCGGCGGTGGGCTGCCAGGTGCGCGAAATGCGGCCGGTGCGGTGCAGGTTCAGTTTGGTGAATTCCAGCTTTTCGCGTTCTTCGTCGTCGAACAAGCCAGCGGGGTCGCCGGCGGCCTGGGCTGTCATCAGTTCGAGATAGGCAGCGGGGGTGAGTCCCACGCGGGCCACATGATCGAGAATTTCGGCCACTGTATTCCTTCCTTTGCTCGGTTCGGGGTTCAGGTGCTATCTTCACACCATGATCCGAATATTCCAAACGCCAATTGCCCGCTTGCCAATTGCCCACCTGCCAATTGTGCACTTGTCGGTGGCCGCCCTGTTGCTGGTGGCCGCTTCGGTGGTCTTGGCCGGTTGTGGCGTAAAGACGGGATACACGCCGGATGTGATCCCGGTCCATCGGGGGCGGGGCCTGGCCGAGCATTCGGGCCCCGTGGATTCGCTGACCGTCGTCTCGTGGAATATCCAATATGGCCGGAACGTGGATCTGGCCGTGAGCGAAATGCAGGCCAACGCCCATCTGGCCGCCGCCGACATCGTGCTGTTGCAGGAGATGGACCCGGTGGGCAGCGAACGGGTGGCCAAGGCGCTCGGTTTCTATTTCGTGCACGGCTCGGCCTATGTGCATCCGAAAAACAAGCGCCTGTTCGGCAACGCGGTGCTCTCCCGCTGGCCCATCGTCGACGACCAGGTCGTGATCCTGCCCCACGAAACCCTGCTCACCGGCCATCGCCGCATCGCGGTGGTGGCGGATATCGACCTGGGCCAGGGGCGCACGGTGCGCGCCATCAGCCTGCACACCGCCACCATGATCATGGAACAGGACAAACGCATTGCCCAGGCCCGGGCGGTCGGCGACAGCCTCGGCGGCTTGCAGGAACTGATGATCATCGGCGGCGACTTCAACACCGTCAGTGTCTATGAGGTGAATCGATTGCGCCAGACCATGCGCCGGTTGGGTCTGCAGTCGGCCCGGTTGCCGGCCGGCCCGACGATCAGCAACCGCTTCAAGAAACTGCCGGGCTCCACGCCTGTGCTGGACCATTTCTTTAGCCATGGCCTTGAGGCGACCGACACCGGCGTGGACCGCACGACAACCGCCAGCGACCACTATCCCATCTGGGCCGTATTCCGGTTGCAGAATTAGAGTGAACAGAAGGCCGGCGATCCTCTATATTGATGATCATTCACGGGGCATTTTCACCAACCGGTAATGGGCGCATGAATCATCCGGAATCCTTTCCGCCACCTTTTTGCCTGCACCACTGGCTGATCCAGCCGGACCTCAATCGCATCAGCGGTGAAGATGGTCCGGTGCAGATCGAGCCGCGGGTGATGGCCGTGCTGCTGGCCCTGGCCGAACAGCCCGGTGAGTTGGTCACGCGCCTGGACCTCTTGGACCGGGTGTGGGGCGATACGGTGGTCGGCGAAGAGATCCTGACCCGGGCCATTTCGGAATTGCGGCGGGTATTTGGCGATCAGGCCCGTCAGCCGGCCTATATCGAGACGATTCGCAACAACGGTTACCGCTTGATCGCGCCGGTGACGTCGCCGCCCACGGAAGTGCCGTCGGAGGCGGTTGCGGAATCCCGGCCGGAACCCGCTCCGGAAACTGCGCCAGCGCCCCCATCGCACCGGAAAGGCGGTTCGTGGTTGCGCCTGTTGCTGGTGGCCGTCGCCGTGACGGCAATCGCCCTGATGGGCGCAGCATGGTTGCGCCGGGATCAAGGCACGGGACTGGACATATTTGAGGACCCGGTCGCTGTGCCGCTGACTTCCTATCCGGGGCGCGAATACCATCCGGCCCTGTCGGCCGACGGCACCCGGGTGGCCTTTGCCTGGTCCGGTCCCGCCGGTGAACGCACCGCGATCCACATCAAGCAACGCAACAGCGAAACGCCGCTGCGGTTGAGCGACGAGCCCGGTTGGGCGGCCTGGCCTGCCTGGTCGCCCGACGCCCAAACGGTGGCTTTCGTGCAGACCGCGGACACCACCAGCACCATTTGCCTGGTGCCCAGCCTGGGCGGTGCGGTGCGCCGGATCCACACCGTGCGCCACCAGATCGAGGGTCTGGACTGGTCGCCGGATGGTTTGCAACTCGTGTTTTCGGCCCGCAATGCCAGCGGCCACTACCGCCTTTTTCTCTTGGACCTCGCGAGCCTCGAAACAGCCGCCGTGAGCCACAAACGGGATGACAACGGTGGCGATTTCCAACCCCGTTTTTCGCCCGCCGGGAAACATCTGGCCTGGATTGGCCGCGACCGGGCCGGCAGCAGCGGGGTTTTTGTGGCGCCGGTCACCGGAGGCGAAGTCGACGCGATCGCCACGGGGCCGGACGACTTGCAGGGCCTGGCCTGGACCGCCGACGGTCAGTCCTTGGTTTACGCCGCGGCGCCGGCGGGCATTTTTCGGCTGTGGCAGGCACCGGTGAGCGGCGGAACCCCCCGCATGATTCCCACGCCGGGCGACTTCGCCTGGAATCCCACCATTGCCCGCGGCACCGGCGATCTGGTCTACGAACAGGTGCGGGTGGATCAGGACCTGTGGCGAGTGGAGCTGCGCGACCGCACCACCTGGCAGGTCAACAGCGCGCCATTCATCACCTCGACCCGCTGGGAATCCGGCGCCGACTTCCGGCCCGACGGTGGGGCCATCGCCCTGGTTTCGGCCCGGGGGGGCCATCCCGAAATCTGGCTGAGCGATCCGGATGGCCAAAACCTGCGCCAGTTGACCTCGCTGGGCGCCGCGGCGGTGAGCAATCTGCGCTGGTCGCCGCGGGGCGATCTTCTGGCCTGCAACGTCGTGATTGGTGGGGAACATCAGATCCGCGTGGTTGATCCGGCCGGTGGCGTGCCCCGCCAGATGACGACGGGCCATGGGCGCGAACTCTTTGCGGGGTGGAGCGCCAGCGGAGACGGCCTGTTGATCGGGGCCGATGCCGGCGAGGGCTGGCAAGTGTACCGCCTGGGTTTGGCCGGCGGTGACCCGGTGCAAGCGACCCGCGGCGGCGGGCTGGTGGCCCAGGAGGCCAGTGATGGCCGCACTATATATTTCACCCGCCCGGACCGCCCGGGATTGTGGCGGCGCCAAAGTGGCGGCCGCCTGGCACCGGAATTGGTGCTGTCGGATCTGTTGCCCCGCGACCGTTTCAACTGGCGCCTGCGGGGCGACCGCATCATCTGGGTCATGCGCACCGGTGGTGTGGCCCTGCTGCTGGAGCATGATCTGGCCGCCGGTCAGTCGATCTTGCTGGCGGAATTGCCCGGCCTGCAGGGCTCCGGAGTGGCGGTGGCGCCCGCCAAAGACGTGTTTTTGTACCCCAAAATGGGCGACGCGGCCGGTGATCTGATGCTCATCGCGGGCCCGGCGGGGAATTGAACCCCCGTGGCGGCGATTATTCGAGATTTTCCAGAATTTATAACTCACTGAAAACAAACAACAAGAGACACCCGGGACCAAGCTTAAGGTATCCCTCAGGTGTCCTTCAGGCGGGCCCCGGCGAAAAATCGTTTCCTGACTCACGTGAGCAGTTGGCGCACCCCGTCGACGGTCACGTGAACAGGAGGTCAGCTCGGCCGCGTCTGGTATCATTTTCTGCGAACGGGATCCCGTTTCACCTGGTCACCATCAGGATCCCGAGGTGATACTGGGTTGGAGTTGCCAGGGCGAATGACGGGTAACATGCCCCCCCGATTATCGTCAGGCGGATTTCCGATAGCGGCTCTGGCCTCCTGCACTTCTTATAAAGCCCGACCAGCTGGTCACTATGAACCGACAAATCCGATCCCCCTCGGCGTTGGTGATATCGCACCGGCTGGCGGAAACGAGAAAAGGACCCGTCTGGGTCCTTTTTTCGTGGTCCTTTTCTCGTGGGTCTTTTTCTCACCCGGCCAAGCTCCGTCTCGCTGACCTCTAGGCCAGGAACTCGGCCAACACTTGTCCCTGGTAACAATCCCGGATCTTCTCAAAAGCCCGGTTGCGGATCTGCCGCACTCGTTCGCGGGACAATTCAACCGACTCGCCGATGGCCTCGAGGCTCATGCGCGGCGAGGCGCCCAGTCCGTAATAGCGCTCGATGATCTGGCGTTCGCGATCGCTGAGCTGGGACAGGGCCAGGTCCAGTTCGTGATTCAGATCCGATTTTTCCAGGGCTTCGGCGGCCAGAACAGCGTCCGGGTCGCTCAATATGTCGGCCAGGGAGGGCGCGTTTTCGAAGGGGGATTCGTTCAGCGCCACGTTGGGGCGGCAAGCCGCCCGGATTTGGGCCACCTTGGCCGGTGACAGGTCCACGGCCTCGGCCAGTTCGGCATCCGGCACGCCGGTCATGCGTTGCTGTTCCATTTTGCGCTCGGCTTTGGTGATTTTGGTCGCCTCGCGGGCTCGGTTGGCCGGCAGGCGTACGGTGCGGGTCTGGTCCTGCAGGGCAGCCTGGATCGTTTGCCGGATCCACCACACCGCATAGGTGACAAAGCGGAATTCGCGCCGCTCGTCAAAGCGTTTGGCCGCCGTGATCAGGCCCACGTTGCCTTCGGCGATCAGGTCCATGTAGCTCAAGCCCCGGTTCAGATAGCGTTTGGAAACGCTGACCACAAAACGGAGATTAGCGTTGATCATGTGGTCGAGGGCATCCTGGTCGCCCTGGCGAATGCGGCTGGCCAGTTCGACTTCCTGTTCCTTGGTGAGCAGATCATACCGGGAGATGGTCGTCAGGTAGTGCTTCAGCGCCTGATCGTTGCGGCGGTCGATGTTCTGTTCCACTTCGTACATGTTGGGCCTCATTTGCGGGCGGTTTATCCAGGACCGGTTGGACCGGGTCAATTTCTCTGACAGACGTTAGTGACGTGGGTAGAGGATCTATTACAAGAAAACCGGGGTTGTGACGGGAAAAATCGAAAAATCGGGCAATTGGCGGTGCAACACGTTGTCGGTGCATATCTAGCAACTATTGAGCCTGGAGGTCTGAATTGGCTCCAAGCTTCCCAATCGCGGGTTTGGCGGCCTGCTCGACCTGAAAAAATTCCGAATCACCCACTGGCCATTCCGGGAACCAAACCTATACTTCAGTGGTAGGATTAATTTCCAATCCACCGGCAATGGACAATAGTGGGGCGCGGGGCCCCGTTTTT
The DNA here is from genome assembly GCA_964562635.1 of uncultured Fibrobacteraceae bacterium. Lineage (GTDB taxonomy): Bacteria > Krumholzibacteriota > Krumholzibacteriia > LZORAL124-64-63 > LZORAL124-64-63 > JAGRNP01. The sequence goes on from CAZLUL010000040.1 coordinate 9,495, forward strand.
CGCCCGGGCATTGCCCGGTTTTGAAAGGACTAACTATGAAGAAGTTTGCATACGCCAGTGTCCTGGCCCTGGCGCTTGTAGCCATGATTTCCACCGTCGCCTTTGCGGGTGCTGGTCACGACCACAGCAAGAAAGCCTCGGCCGAGATGGGCAAGTGCTGCGTCACCGCTGCCGAAGCCGGCAAGGGTTGCTGCGGCAAGGATGCTAAGACCGTCAAGGCTTCCTACGCCGACTACCAGGCCGCTGTGGCAGTCAAAGCCGACATGCACAAGTGTTGCGCCACGGCTATGGCTGCTGACAAAGGTTGTTGTGGCAAGGATGCTGCCGCGCTGAAAGCCGACTACGGCAAGAAGGTTGCGACCCACAAGGCCGAGTGCGCGGTCAAGGCCGACATGCACAAGTGCTGCGCCACGGCTGTTGCCGATGGCAAGGGTTGCTGTGGCAAGGAAGCCAAAGAGCTGAAGGCCGACTACGACAAGAAGGTCGTCAAGGCTGAGAAGAAATTGGCCTCCAAGTAAATTTGGATGGTTGAAAATCCCTTCCGATCGGTTATGATCCGATCGGTTGAGTCGACTGGACCTCGATTCACCACTGGGGATATCAAGACGCGGGAGACAGCTCCCGCGTCTTTTTTTGTGCCCCTCAGTTGGCGGACGGTGGCGTTGCCCATGGCAGCGATGGCGTTGCACACGATATCACAAAGCTTCTTCGATTTTCGACGCCGAGCAGGGGGCGGATTCCTTATAAGTCCCTTATCGGCACCGAAATTGCTCGTCAGGCCATGGTTTTGCCACGGCGATACGTTTGCCGTTGGTGTCTTGTTTCACTCATTGCCTGGAGAATGTCATGAATAGCGCAAAATTGAGCAGTTTCGCCCTGATTCTGCTGTTTCTGGTGGCAGGTCAAGCCTGGGCGGCCGATCAGACGGGGTTCAAACAGCTGGAAACCGCCATGGACGCCGCTCGCATGGCTGAAGCTGATGTTTTTTCGCCCAAAGCATGGGAAAAGGCCATGGCGGCCTATGACAAGGCAAAAAAGGACATCGCTGAAGGCAAAAAGCAAGCAAACCTCGACAAACACGTGGCTGAAGCGGCCGAATACACAGCCAATGCGAGAAAAACGACGGACGTCTGCAAGCTCTCGCTGCAGGAATATCTGGACCCTCGCTCCAAGGCCCGCAAGGCCGGAGGGCCCGCCCGCGTGCCTCAACTTTATCTGGCGGCCGAAGAGCAATTCGTAAAAGCCACCAAGAAGGTCGAAGAGGGCGATGTGAAGGGTGGCTTGAAGGAAGCGGCGAAGTCCCAGGCCCTGTTTGATACGGCCGAACTCGAGGCCATCCGGATTGAAGTTTTGGGTGCCGCCGATATGCTGATCGCCACGGCGGTGGCTGATGAAGCCGAAAAATATGCGGTGACGACTTTGGACAAGGCGCACAGCGCGCGCAGCCGGTCCAATACTGTCCTGACTTCGGATCGCTACAACCGCACCGAGACTGTGGCCGACGCTACGCTGAGCGAATACGAAGCCCGTCACGCTTCGAATATTGCCAAGTCGGTGCGGTCGCTGAATCGGAACGATCAGGCCTGGGAAAAATTGATGCTCGGCTACGAAATCCAGATGAACCGGGCCGGCAGCAGTTTTGGATATGAACACCTGTCGTTCCACGAAGGACCCGAGGCCGCGGCAACCGAATTGGTCAGCGAAGTCCACACACTGCAGTCGGAAAACGAGCACCTGAAGAACCAAATGACGAGTGTGGTGGCCATGCTGAAGGAATCACTGGACCGGGTCGATGCGACCAGCGCCAGCGAGGACCCGGTGGAGCTGGCCGACCAGTTGGACCGGCAGATTCTGTCCCTGGTGTTTTCCAACCGGGAGATGGACCAGCAACTGGTGTCGGGCCAGGCGGACATGCAGGCGTTGACCCGCCAGCAACAGGAAGTCGAAGGCGAGTTGGCCGCCCGTCGCGAAGTGGAAGCCAAATTCCGCAAGGCCAAGAGTCTTCTGAATCCCTCTGAGGGGCAGGTCCTGTTCAACGCTTCCAACGACATCGTCATGCGCTTGCACGGTCTGTCGTTCAGCGTCGGCCAGGCGGACATCCAGGACCCGGACGTGCCCCTGCTGGCGAAGGTCCAGGACATCATCAAGATGTACCCCAACCACAAGCTCGTCATCGAAGGCCACACCGACCTGACCGGTGATGCCCAGAGCAATCTGGCCCTCTCCGAAAAACGCGCCTACGCTGTCATGCAATACCTGCGCGAATCCATGATGATCAGCTCCTCCGAAGTCCGCGCCATCGGCTACGGCGCCGACCGCCCCGTAGCCTCCAACAAATCCGAAGATGGCCGCGCCAAAAACCGCCGCATCGACATCGTAGTGATGCAGTAACGTGATACTGGCTAGTACGGCTTGAGCCAGCCATCGGTGTTGGCATGGTGCGGCGCTCAGCGCAAAAAAGGACCCCTTGGGGGGGCCTTTTTTGCTCGGGGGAGGACCCCCGATTCGCTCTGCACCATGCCAACACCGATGGCTGGCTCAGGTCGGTGCTAGTCGAGGTTCACGTCGTTGTAGGCATCCTTCAACTCGTAGCGGGACAGGCCGCGTTTCTTGGAAGGATCGCTGTCATAACCCAAGGCTTGCCAGTCCATGCGGCTGGTGCCGTCCTTGGCGTGGCAGTCTTTGCACTTGAGGGCGTCGGTGGCGGGGGCCACCATGTGATTGATCTTCCAGTACGATTCGGTTTCGGCGAAATCGTATTCGCCGCTGTATTCCTGGCTGACCGATTTCGAGCCTTGTTCGAGGGCGTTGTTCCAGTCGAAACCGTTCTTCCAGAAGCCGGTCTTGCCGAACAGTTTCGGCACCAGGATGGTGTTCAGTTTCTTGTCGTAGACCTGCTTGCCACGCATGAGCTTGAAGGGGTAGATCTTGGCCTTGGGGTCCAGGTTATTGCCCGTGGGCCAGTTCAGCTTGGTCACTTCGTTGGGGTTCATGGTGTCGCCCAGCAGGTACTGGCCACTGACGCCGTTGTACCAGCTGTAGGTCGGCACAACATTCTTCTCCCACTTGAACGAACCCTTCTTTTTCACAAAGGTGTTCTTGCCGTACTCGTCCTTGACGTTCTCGGTCTTGGTACCGGCGGTGGACCAGTCCCACCACATCTTGGTCGGGTTGGCGCGGGCGAAGGTCGGGATGTGGCAGGTCTGGCAAGCGACGCTCTTGGCGTGCCAGTTCAGGATGCGCTTGTCGTGGAATTCGTCCTCGTGGCAGCTGGTGCACTCGAGGTGGTTGGCGCCACCGGGCGAGACAAACATAGCGTTGCCCTGGATGTCGTGATTGGTGGTGGTGTGGCATTCCTGGCAGCTGAAATCCTGGCCTTCGGCGCTCATGTGAACGTCCAGGGTGAACTCGGGTTTGCTCAGGGCTTTTTCCATGTCGCCGTGCTTGACGTTGTTGCCACCGCCACCGGAGTAGTGGCAGGCGCCGCAGTTGTCACGGCCCGGAGCACCGGCGGTGCGGGCGAGGCTGGCCAGGTCCAGGGGCTCCCAGATCTTGCCTTGCCATTCCTTGGGCTCGTAGACCGGATGGCCGGCGCCCGTGGGGAATTTTTTGTAGGTGCCAGTCTGGTCGTGGCAGACCAGGCAATCGACGTTTTCTTCGTTGGTGAAATCGAAGCTGGCGTCTTTCCAGCCATAGCCGGCGTGGCAACTGGTGCAACGGGGCCAGTTGCTGTCGATGGCGATGCAGAAGTTGTTCACCGTATTCTTCTTGCCCAGGGGAACCTGGCCTTTGCCGATGACGTCCTGCATGGGCTCCCAGGTCCAATGCGAGGTCTGCATGAAGTCGTGTGCGACATCGTCGTGGCACTCGATGCAGGCCGCGGTCACGCTCGGCCCGTCAGTGAAGGGCCCTTCGATGTCCTGATGGTCTTCAATCAGCTCGATGGCCACGGCGGCACCCGCGAGCATGAACATGGTCATGGCCGTCAGGGCCAGGGTGCGGAAAAGGGACTTCATGCATTCGCCTCCGGTTGGGAACGGTCGAGGTCGCTCCCCTGAATGATCGATTTTCGTCCGGCAGCCGGGGATGGCCCCGCGCCGTTGTTAAAAACATAGCAAGTTATCGATCGTTAACAAGAAGAATGTGTGACAAAAGCGTGACAAAACCCACTGTAATGATGGGAGTTGGGGCGGCGGGGGATTGGGTGTCAATTAGCGGCCATCGGTGTCGATAGGATAAAGATAACCCAAGGAGATCCGGCCCATGGCACACGAGTTTTGCGATCATTTGGACGAATACGGCGCCCAATATACCCGTACAGAGGCCAGCTACCGCCATTGCGTCGACCTGGTGGAGCGGATCATGTCCGATGGGCCGAACTTGGAATTGATCGGCCTGGTGACCGCAGCGCTGCAGCAATGGGCTGAGGAAGACCAGGCATTGCGCGCCATGCTGGTGGCTGAAGTGCGGCAGGGGAGGGTGCTGGTGCCCACCAAGGTGGCTCATCATGGGGGTAACCGCAGCGAAAAACGGATGGCCCGCCGGAAAAAAAGCGCCCCAATCTGCACCGAATGCCATTTCCAGGTCCCCCGCCTGGAATACCCCGAGTGGCAAATCGCCCACAACGGGCAGGCCTCATTTCGGGGCCAGGAGCTTCCTGTTCTGGCGACCCACTGATGTTCTTAGGCCCCGAAGAAATTCGTCGGGTCAAAATCTTCGGCATCTTCGCCGTATGCAGTCACTTCATTGCCATCGATGACGAAGGTGGCTTGGGCCCCAAAGACCCGGTTGAAATCCACCCGCCGCGGCTTGTGTCCGGTGACATGCAATTCCATTCGCGCGAATTTTGGATTGCCTTCGGCGGTCAGGTCTGTGGTGCACATGGGGCAACTGAAGGTGATGGTCTGGCCCTCCTTGAAGGCGTCCCGCAGGGAATCGTCACAGAGGGTTTTATAATTCCCCGGTTGGGGGCTGAGCAGAATCATGCCCTTGCGACGATTGGCGACCGCCACCAGCAGGATCTTCACATTGGGATTCAGCACGCCCTGGCAGTGGGGGCAGACAAATGTGTTCTTCATCACTCACCTCGTTGGTTCAGCTGTGTTGGTTCAGCAATGTTGGTTCAGCAGTCGTTCAGTGCGAATCTTCGCCTTCGGGAGGATTCGCTCTTTCCGCTTCGACAGTATTCGAGTTCCCTCGCCCGGAGAGAAGCGACCATCCCAGAGCGGCTCCCAACAGGAGCATCAGCCAGGGATTCGAAGTCATGTTTCAGCCACCGCCGCGGCAGGTGACCCATTTGTAGTAGCCGAAGCCAGCGGCGGCGCCCACGAGAGGGCCGGCCAGTTGGCGGACGATCCGGGTATTCAAGGCAGTGCCTTTCGCTGAATTCAGGGGATCCCAGCCAGTGGGCTTCCAGTATATGACCAAAGTATCCTCTTTGCGCGACAGTTCGGCAAGGTGTCTTCAGGCTGTTGTTGCCGGGGTCTGGTCGCTTCCTGTATGTTGATGGCCTGGGGGAGAGTCGACTACACAATGATATTCACCCCCCGATCTGGGAAATCAGCGGCCAGAGCATCGGCTTGTGGGTTGCCTCGCCGGTGTACCCGCCGCCCCTGGGCATGACCGGCAACGAGTACCACTACGAGTTCACCCTGACGGGGCTTTCGCCTCATCAGGCGGTGGCCGTTGAACCGATCAGCTGGGGGACCATGAAGAGCCTTTACCGCTAACCATCAGGAAGAAAACGTGTTCAAACCGTACCGTCTAGCCTGCGTGGTGGCCATTTGTCTGTTGCTGGCCACCGGCTCAGTTGCCGCCCAGCCCCCAGCAATCACCTCTGAAGCCTGGACCCTGCCCACCGAACCCGGCCATTTGGCTGGCACCCTGCTGACACCCGAGGGCTCAGGTCCCTGGCCGGTGGTCTTGATCCTGGCGGGATCCGGCCCGACCGATCGCAACGGCAACGCCACTCAGTTTCCGGGCGGCAACAATTCGTTGAAACAGTTGGCCGAGCATCTGGCGGCCGATGGTGTGGCCAGCCTGCGGGTCGACAAGCGCGGGGTGGCGGGCAGCGTGACGGCGGTCATCTCAGAGTACGACCTGCGCTTTGATCACTTCATCGCCGATGCGGTCAGCTGGTGCGAAAAATTGCAGGCCGACAAACGTTTCAGTTCGGTGACGGTTGCGGGACACAGTCAGGGTGCCCAGGTGGGCATGAACGCCGCTTGGCTGAGCGACGCCGACGGCTTTGTCTCGATCAGTGGCCCGGGGCGTGATTTGTTTGCGCTGCTGCGCGACCAGTTGGCGACCAGCCTGCCGGTGCGCACGCGGGTCAAGGCCGAGTCGGTGCTCGCGGAGCTGGAGCAGGGCCGGCTGGTCGAAGAACCGCCGATCGAATTGACGATTCTGTTTCGTCCTTCGGTGCAGCCGTTTCTGATGTCGTGGTACCGGCACGACCCGGTGGTGGAGCTGGCCCGGTTGGCGGTGCCGGTGTTGGTGGTGCAGGGCCTGACCGACCAGCAGGTGGCTTTGGAAGATGCCGAGGCCTTGATGGGCGCGCGACCCGATGCCCATCTGTTGTTGGTCGACGGCATGAACCATGTGCTGAAGAACGTGGCGATCGACAACGCCTATGCGCAGCAATCTTCCCTGGTGGATTCGACCTTGATCATCGCGGTGGAAGTGCCCGCGGCGGTGGCCGACCTGGCCCGCGAAGCTGACCGCGGCGCGGTCGCACGACGCGCGGCCCGGGAGGCCGTGATCACTCGGGCCGAAGGGGGGCAACGCCTGTTGGCGGTGGCGGACGAAGACAGTGTGTTGGCGGCTGAGAGTTCCCTGCCGACGGCTAGCCGAGTTGGTCGGTGGGCGCGCCGTTTTGCCGCGGCTGATGATGTGGTTTACCTGTTCGGCCCCAATGACGGCGGCTATGTGGCCGAAGGGGCCATCGTCAGTGACTACCGGCAGGACTGTGTCTCGCTTTTGTACCGGACCAGTGAACTGGCCCGGGCCCGCGACGCCCGTGACGCCGTTGACTGGGCCTTGCGCACACGTTTTGCCGGCGCTACGGCAGCGGCGGTGGCTGATGGCGACGGGCGCTTGGACTACGAAAATCCGGCCCATCTGGACTACAGCCTGGATATGATTCGGACCGGTTTGTGGGGGCGTGAAATGACGAGTCTGCTCAGCGGTGTGGCGGTCGATTCAGTCGGCACTTCGCGCTACCCGGCCGGCAGTTTCAGCTATGTGCCGAAAGGCCAGTTGCAGGCCGGCGAGTTGGCGGAAGGGGACGTGGTCTGGTTTGTCCTGGACGCCGCCCACGGGTCGGGCGCGAAGCTGCGCCAGGAGTACGGCCTGGTGGTGGGGCACATCGGTCTGGTGGTGGTCCAGGACGGTGAAGTGGACTTGATTCACGCCGCCAGCAGTGACCTGGAAGGCTCGTACCAGGGGGGCACCGTGGTGCAGGTGCCCCTGGCCGACTATTTGGCGCGGGTCGAAAAATTTGCGGGCGTCATGGTGACGCGTTTCTAACGGCTAAGGCGTCACCGTTATGGTGATCGTTTCGGTGGCCGTCAGGCCATTGGACCAGACGGTGGCCGTGATGTCGGTCGGGGTGCCAACTGTCACGATCGGCGCCAGCCAGGAAACATCCCAGGTGTCGGTGCCGGTGGCGACCAGGCGTTCGGCCCCAATGTCCACGATCACCGAATCAATCGGGGCGCCCGCCAGGATGCCATTGGCCGTACCGGAAATGGGCACCAGGTCTCCGCCGAGCACCGAAGCGCCATCGAGCGGATCAGCGATCTGAATTCCCACCTGCGAAACCGTCACCGTGACAAAATCGGTAGCCACCAGATCATTCACAACTGCGCGGGCGCGGATGGTCACTTCGGTGTCCGTTTCAAAAGTGGGCACGTTCCAGACCGTTTGCCAATTGTCGGTGCCGAGAACCTCGCGGAAGCCCTGCCCATCACCCAGATCGACCAACAATGAATCCAGCGCTGCGGCCTCGTTGCCCGGAGTGCTGGTGCCGATGGTCATCAGGTTCGAGCCGCCGACCAGCACGTCGCCCATCATCGGCGCGACGAAGTTCACGTCGGGGCCCTGAGCCACCAGGATGCAATAGTCGGACAGGACCGTCGACTGGGTCCAGTCGTTGCGGAACTGGACGTAGACGGTCTTGGTGCCTTCTTCGGGGCTGAGAATGAACGTCGCGGTGTCGGCGTAGGCCTGCCAGGGCACGGCGGCAAAATTGGGGCTTTCGGAAATGCGCAGGTCGGTGGCCCCGGCCGAAAATTCGGCCACCACCGTGAGGGAAGAAACCACCCGCGTATCGGGCACTTTGAGAAAGTAGGCGGCACTGGCCAGCAGATCTGGGCTCACGGCCAGTTTGTAGGTTGTGTTGAAGCCGAAGTCGCCTTCGTATTCGGCCCAGATTTCCTGGGGGTTGGCCGAGTCGACCAGTTCATAGGCCGGGTACAACTCAGCCCCCGGCAACCAGGGTGCGGTCGCCAGCTCGTCTTCGCTGGCGGCGAAGCGCATGTTCACCACACCTGAGGCGGGGATGGTCAGATCGTTGACCCGCGTGGCCAAGCGCAGGGGGCTGGCATCGGTCAGGCGGTGCTTGGGGTCAAAGGCGACCGGCAAATTGAAGACCGTGGTCTCGGAGGTGCTGAGGCTGCCGAACGATTTGATGTGCAGGCGAAAGGTGCTGTCGGCCGCTGCGAGGCCGAGATCCAACGGGAACGTGGTGGGCAGACCGGGACCAGCCTGGGCCAGGCGCACGGCGCCGGCAAAAGAGGCATCAAAGGCCACCAGCAGGGAGTCGCCCAGGTCGGCCGTGACGGTCAGCTCGGTGAAACGGGTGGCTGTCGTGGTGATCGTATCGCCCACAACAACGGTCGGGCCGATCGAGGCGGTGGCCGGGACGGCCAACGAAACGAGAGAGAACTGGCCGTCGGCGGTGACGGCCTGAACCTTGAACCAGTGGGTCTGCGTCGGGGGCGGATATTTGTACTGGTAACTGCCGGTCGCGTCGTCGCTTTGGGCTACGATCGCGATCTCTGCGAAGTCGTCAAAGCGCGAGTCGGCCCGCAGGATGACGTAGTCGCTGATGCCCATGTCCTGGGGCTGGTTCCAGTCGATGATGATCTGATTGGTGATAACCAAAGCGCTCACCTGCAGGGCATCGCCACCGGTGCTGCCGTCAGGGTCAAAGGGGTTGTCCACATGTTGGCGGCCATCCGACGTTTCGCATCCGGCCAGGGTGCCAAAAATGGCGACCACAGCCAGGAGGGCCAACAGCCACAGCAGCGGGAAGGACTTCAGGTAGGAGCTTCTCGGCATCGGTTTCCTTCTTCCGCTCAAAATTTCAGCCGCAGGCCGGCGTGCAGGGAGTGGTCAGTTTCCGTCTCGCTCCAGGGGGTATCCAGGGCGCTGGTATCCAGCGGTACGGTGCCGCTACCGGCTTCCACCTTGGGGAAGGTGAGCAGGACATCCAGCAGGCTCACGACAATGGCGGCGCCGGCGACTATCAGGCCCGTATCGCGCAATTCTTCCATTTCGACCATGTCCTGATACTTGGCTTCGGCCTCTTCGCCCAGGGCCACGATCTCTTCGGCATTGATGGCCGTGCCGTACAGATCGACCAGCTTGGCGTAGTCTTTTTTGAGATTGCTGCGCTGCAATTCACCGGCCAGGGCGGTCAGCAGTCCGCCGGCCTCCGCGGCATTGTACACGTAGCCACGGAAGCTGCTGCCCAGATAGTGCTGCCCCAGGCCGGCAAAGAGCACGCTGCTGCCCAGGGCCGTCTTGCGGCTGTACGGGACCAGGCGCACGGTGATGCGTTGCCAATCCTTGACCGATACCAGCCGCACCCTCTGCTCAAAGTTGATGTGGCCCTGGCGTTGGCACTGGACGGTGTAGTACCCCGGCGGCACATCCAGCGGGCCCTCCAGGGGAAAGACGCCCAGAGGGCGGTCGTTGAGCGATACGGTGGCCCCGGCGGGTCCGGTCAATTCCAGGGTGGCCGCCGTGGCGATTCCGGCCCAGAGGGTGAGCAGGAGCGTGGCGGCCAGCAGGAACATTGGGGCCGCCGGGAACATTGGGGCCAGGAGGCCCAGACTCTGTTTTTGCGTGATCATGGTTCTCCCGAATGCGGGTGTCAGCGGGCGGCCCAATTATTGGCCGGCCCAGATAACGACGATGCAATAATAGAACAGGGGCGACAAGTTTGCCCCCAAAAAAAGCGGCCCCCAAAAAAAGCTGCCCGCAGAAAATGCGCGCCGTGGGTGAACTCCCCTTCCGATCTTCGGTTCCCGGCTCAGGCCCGGTGGTAGGGCTTGCCCCGCAAAATGCTCAATCCGCGGTAGATTTGCTCCAAAAGCAGGACCCGGGCCATTTCATGGGTCATCGTCAGGCTGGACAACCGGATGGTGCGATTGGCCCGCTCGCGGGCCGCCTGACCCAGGCCGTCGGCGCCGCCGATCAGAAAACAGACATTGCCGTGCTTGCCCAACAGGGCGCTCAGTTGGGTGCTGGTCAGGTCTTCGCCGTGCTCGTCCATGGCAACTACCACCTGGTTGCCGGTGCTCGAGCCCAGTTTGGCGACCATGTCGCGGCCCTCTTTTTCGACCTGCGAATCCTTGAGCTCAACAACCTCCGCGGGGGCCATGGTGCGCAGGCGTTTGAAGAAGTCGTCGGCCAGGGCGGACAAGCGCTTGTCTTTGACCTTGCCCACGGCCAGGATGCGGATCATGTCGGGACTCCTCCGGTTCGGTTGCAGGTGCGCCGGATAGTAGGGGAAAATCGCCGGATCGCAAAGACCATGCTGGGGCTGAAAACGATCCGCGAATTCAGTTGGGCTGTTTGAGGCACTTTTGAACCGATAACGCCAACAATCCCTTGACACCACCATACCCCAAATATGTAATTGGCTTTCGGGTTGTCGAAATAATGACAACCTCCGGGACCATCTCAATCAGCCTTTGATTGGGGGTCCACATCCGGCGCTGCCCGGCGTGATCCGGGCCCAACGAAATCCGGGAACATTCATGAGTGTTGTGCCTTTCCTGGGAACCGTAAGCTCTGCAATGACAGGGCATTATGCTACGGTTTTGATCTTCGTGCTGGTCGGCTTCGTCTTCGCAGGTCTTGCCCTGGGAGTCGCCAAGCTCATCCGTCCCAGCAACCCCTCACCTGCGAAAATGACCACCTACGAGTGCGGCGAGTTGCCTATCGGGTCCTCGTGGATCCGCTTCAATGTGCGGTTCTACCTGATCGCGCTGTTCTTCATCGTCTTCGATGTGGAAGTGATTTTCCTTTATCCGTGGGCCGTGGTGTTCCGGGATCTGTATCCCGCCATGGGCTCATTCATCTTCTGGGAAATGATCATCTTCCTGAGCATCCTGACTTTGGGGCTGGCCTATGTGTGGGCCAAGGGCGATCTGGACTGGGTCAAGAAATTGACCGAACGACCCACCAACGGCACCGCATCTGCCGCGCTTGAAGAGGAGGCCTCCACTTCATGACTTACAAGGAAAGCACGACACCGCCCGAAGGGTATGATGTCGGGCGCGAGAATATGCTCGACTTCAAGGTCGACGAGCAATTCGAATTGCTGGAGCAGTCCGACGCCAAGAACTTCATCCTCACCACGGTCGATGAAGTGTTCAACTGGGCAAAACTGTCGAGCATCTGGCCGGTCACTTTTGGCCTGGCCTGCTGCGCCATTGAAATGATCGCCGCCAGCGCAACTCGTTACGACATAGATCGTTTCGGCGCTGGCGCTTTCCGTGCCACGCCCCGTCAGGCCGACCTGATGATCGTCTCGGGCACGGTGACGGCCAAGATGGCGCGTCGCCTGAAACTGATCTACGACCAGATGCCGGAACCCAAGTGGGTCATGGCCATGGGCAGCTGCGCCATCGGTGGCGGACCGTATTTCAAGTACGGCTACCACGTCGTCAAGGGTGTCGACTACATGGTGCCGGTTGATATCTACGTGCCCGGTTGCCCGCCGCGCCCCGAGGTGCTGCTCGAAGGCCTGATGCGGCTGCAGGACAAAATCCGCGGTCGCCAGGGCAAGCTTGTCACGCCCAAATGGGTTCAGGACTACGCGGCAAAGATCCCCTACCAGAAGTAGCCGAGGGAAAAGAGGAAGACAGGGACATGGAAGCTAAAGCCATCTACGATTTGCTGGCCGAGAAGATCGGCACCGGGGCCCTCGGCTTCGACGCCGAGGCGCTGGATCCGGTCGCGAATATCGCGCCGGCGAGCATTGTCGAGGCCTGCCAGTTTTTGCGCGATGACGAGCGCTGCGATTTTAATCAACTGATGTGCCTCAGTGGCATCGATTGGGACGGGTACGACGAGGCCGGCAAGGGCAAGTCCGTCAATATTCTCGGTTATACGGAACTGGGTGAGCCCGAAACCACCGACCGGGTGAGCGATGGTGACTTTGGTGTTGCCTACAACCTTTACAGCCACAAAAACAAGCACAAGTTCACGTTGCGCGTGCGCGTGACCCGGGAAGTGGCCAGCGTGCCGACGATTTCGGGCCTGTGGGAAACCGCAAACTGGCACGAGCGCGAGGCCTGGGATCTGGTGGGTATCCGTTTCGCGGGCCATCCGGACTTGCGCCGCATGTTGCTGGAAGAAAGCTGGGTCGGCCACCCCTTGCGCAAAGACTACCAGATGCCCGATATGTGGGAAAACGTGCCGCTGAGGGGCCAGGACTACGCGAAAAATCCGTTCCCGCCGACTGTTCTTCCTGAAGCTCCTGAAACTCCAGACGCGCCCGCTGGCGACCAACCGGCGGAGGGATAGGCTATGGCTAACGACGGGACAAAATTGACGGGCTGGGCTGACCAGGACCACGTGCCGGGTATGAAGAGCGAGTTGATGGAACTGAACATGGGGCCGCAGCATCCGGCGACCCATGGTGTGTTGCGCCTGCTGCTCGAGACCGACGGCGAGATCGTGCACAAGGTCACGCCGGTGCTGGGTTACCTGCACCGCTGCGCCGAGAAAATCGCCGAAGGCGTCAACTACAAAATGTGGGTGGTCTACACCGACCGCTTCGACTACCTGGCGCC
>CAZLUL010000041.1:0-14873 GCA_964562635.1 uncultured Fibrobacteraceae bacterium
TCGAAAACTTCGGTCTCGATGACCATCAATGGTCCGGCACCGATGATCCTGGCGTTCTTTATGAATGCAGCGATCGATCAGGGCTGCGAAAAACACATCGTGGCCAACGGGTTGGAAGCCGAAGTGAACGCGAAGATCGATGCCATCTACAAGGAGAAGGGCCAGGCGCGGCCCGAGTACCGCGGCGAATTGCCCAAGGGCAACAATGGTCTGGGGTTGATGCTGTTGGGCGTCAGTGGCGATCAGATTTTGCCGGTTGAAGTGTATGAGAAGATCAAGGCCGATACCATGTGCGCTGTGCGGGGCACGGTGCAGGCCGACATCCTGAAAGAGGACCAGGCCCAGAACACCTGCATCTTCTCGACCGAGTTTGCCCTGCGCATGATGGGCGACATCCAGCAGAATTTCATCGACAACCAGGTGCACAATTTCTATTCCGTCTCCATCAGTGGTTACCACATTGCCGAGGCCGGGGCCAATCCGATCAGCCAATTGGCCTTCACCCTGTCCAACGGGTTCACCTTCGTGGAGTATTATCTGTCGCGGGGCATGTCCATCGACAGCTTCGCGCCCAACCTCAGCTTCTTCTTCAGCAACGGCATGGACCCCGAATATTCGGTCATGGGTCGGGTTGCGCGGCGCATCTGGGCCAAGGCCATGAAGAACAAGTACGGGGCCAACGAGCGCAGTCAGAAATTGAAGTACCACATCCAGACTTCGGGACGCAGCCTGCATGCCCAGGAGATCGCCTTCAATGACATCCGGACCACGTTGCAGGCGCTGTACGCGATTTTCGACAACTGCAACAGCCTGCACACCAATGCCTACGATGAGGCGATCACCACGCCGACCGAAGAGTCGGTGCGGCGGGCGATGGCCATCCAGATGATCATCAACAAGGAGTTGGGGCTGGCTAACAACGAGAACCCGCTGCAGGGCGCGTTCATCATTGAAGAGCTGACCGAGCTGGTGGAAGAAGCCGTGCTCACCGAGTTCGAGAGCATCAGCGAACGCGGGGGCGTGCTCGGAGCCATGGAGCGCATGTACCAGCGCACGCGGATCCAGGAAGAGTCCATGTATTACGAGGGGCTCAAGCACACTGGTGGGTTGCCTATCATCGGGGTCAATACGTACCTGGATCCTGATGGATCGCCGACGGTGATTCCCGAAGAAGTGATCCGGTCTTCGGAGGCCGAGAAGGAGTACGCGATCACCACCCTGGAAGCGTTCCATCAGCGCAACGAGGGGGCAGCGGCACAGGCCCTGTCCGAGCTGCAGAAGGTGGCCGTGGAGCACCGCAATACCTTTGATTCGCTGCTGGAGGCGGCGAAGGTGTGTTCGCTGGGACAGATTTCGGGGGCCTTGTATCAGGTGGGCGGGCAGTACCGGCGGAATATGTAGGGCGGTTCGGCAGCATTGGCCGGATTTGCATTTTCTGAAAGGCGCGAAAAATTGGTGTGCAGCAAATTTGGTGTGGGAAAAATGAACAAAATGAATTCCGGCCTGGGCTTTTTCGGTCTGGTTCTCTTGTTGGTTCTGGTGCCGATTCAGGCAACGGCAGAAAATGACCCCACCGCCCTGGATGAGAATCAAACCCTCAGCGAGGATTGGCAGTACTCACTGCGTCCATACTTCTATCTGTCCGGATTGTCCGGGTCGATCTCGGTGGAATCGGTGACTTATCCGATCAACAGCAGTTTTTCGACTCTGCTGGATAATGTCAAAATCGGGGCTTTGTCAGTCTCACGGCCGAGAAGGGCCAGTGGGGGGTCAACGCCGACTTCCAGTACATCAATCTCTATGGTGAAAGCACCGAGTTTCAGGGCACGTCTCTCGATCTCAAAAACATCATTGGCGAAATTGACCTGATATTTCGGCCCGAGATGGCACCCACGCTGCGTTTCCTGGCGGGCCTGCGCGCCTATTCCGTCAGTCAGAACATCCTTTTGGCCGGCCGGACCATTCCCGAAGCCAAGACCACGGTATTGGACCCGGTCCTGGGGGCCTTCGGTGCCTGGACCCTCAATGAGAATTGGAATTTTGAATTGAAGGGCGATTTTGGCGGGTTTGGAATCAGCAGCGAAAGGACCTACCAGTTGATGGGAGCATTCCGCTTCGAACTGGGCGAAAATACGAGTGTTCCTTTTGGCTACCGCGTCCTGGGCTACCAGATCAAGTCCGACAACGTGCGGATGAACATCCAGATGTCGGGGACTTTTCTCGGCTTGGACTACCGCTTCTAGAAGGCCGCGATCCGGCGCAGGATGGAGTAGGGTGGCAACTCCTGGTCCAGGCGCAGAAACTGCGAGTTGTTGACCTTTTCGACCTGGTCGCCATCGCGGGTCATCAGGGGCGTGGGCATGGTGATCGGTTGCAGGTTGCCATCGGGTGTCAAGAGTTCCAGTTCCTGACCGGCGGTGATCTTGTTGCGCACTTCCAGCACGCTGCGGCCATCCGTTTTTTCTGCCAGGACGTTCCCCACGAAAATCGATTCGCCGGATGAACTGGCCGCATCCACGGCGTAGTCCTCGGCGCCAATCTCGCCTTTCATGAACCCCGTCGAATAGCCTCGGTTGGGCACCCGGTTCAACAACCCCAGGCCTTCATCCCAGCCCATTTTTTTGCCGTCAATGACCTGCCGATAAAACGAAACAATCGAGGCGATGTAGTGGATGGACTTCATGCGCCCTTCCAGTTTTACCGATGCCACCTGGGCCTGTTGCAGGGCCGGTACGTATTCGAACAACGCCAACTCGCGCGAGTTGAAAAAGTACGAACCGCGTTCGTCCTCGGTGTATTGCATGACCTGCCCCGGACGTTTTTCCTCGACCAGGGAATACTTCCAGCGGCACGGCTGCTTGCATTCGCCGCGGTTGGCTTGGTGGCCGGTCAGGTAGTCGCTGATGGCGCATCGGCCCGAGTACGAAAAACACACCGCGCCATGGACAAAGACTTCGGTTTGCACGGCGCCGCCCAGGGCGGTCTGGATGGCTTGAATCTGGGGCAGCGAAAGTTCGCGGGCCAGATTGACCCGGCTGGCGCCCAGTTCGCCGTAGGCCTGCACCGCCTGGTAGTTGGTGGTGCTCGCCTGGGTGCTGATGTGCAGGTGGGTCTTCAGGTTCAGGCGCCGCAGGGTCGTCAGCACGCCCAGATCAGCGACGATCAAAGCGTCGACGCCCAGGTCGTCCAGTTGTCGCGCCATCGTGGTGATGCGGTCAAATTCGTCGGACCAGGGATAGATGTTGAGGGTCACGTAGCCCTTTTTCCCACGGGCGTGCAGGTAGGCCATGCCTGCGGCCACATCATCAAGGGTGAAATTGCCGGCGTAACTGCGCAGCGAACCGAATTCGGTGCCGAAATAGACGGCATCGGCGCCGTATTGCACCGCCCATTTGAGTTTTTCCAGGTTTCCGGCGGGGGCCAGCAATTCCATTTCAGGTCCTTGGTTGAGCGTTGGGTCGCCAGCGAAACTATTCGGGCCAGCCCAGCAATAGCCGATTTTTGGGCGTGATTTCGGCCGGGATCAGGGCCGTCTGCACGCGGAATCCGGCCTGCCGCAGCCGGGCCACCCGGGTGGCGTCGACGGCCAGGGGGCCGTCCATCCAGGGGGCCAGTGCACCGGTGTCGCACTCGCGCAAATCGTGGCAGCACGGCAAAACCGCCACGCGGGCGCGGTGACTGATGGCCAGGTCAAGCACCTTGTCGGTCAGCAATCCGCAGGCGTGGACCGAAACCAAAAGGCTGCCGTCAGCCACGGCGGCCTCTTCCAGACGCGCTTCTTCGAATGTGATCCGGCCTTTCAGTCGCGGCCAATGATTTTCCAGGGCCGCCAGGACCCGCTGGTGACTTGGCGGTTGCTTGATGTCCAGGCAGGTCGCGCTCGGCGACGAATCATCCAGGATGATCAGGATAGCAGAAAGCAGCCCGTGCCCGGCCGCCAAATCCAGGATCGGCCCGCCGCGCATCTGCCGGCGGATGCGTTTGGCCGACTCCCAGGCTTCGTGGAATTCCTTGCGGGGCAGGCACTCGGCTTCGCACACGGCGCGGGCAATCTTGTCCCGCAATGTATCGCCTGGAAAAAATTCGGCGGTGTAGCGGTTGAGCACGTTGCGGGATGATTTGGAAATTTCGCTCACGATATTGGCCCCCCGCTGATGGCTGCGAAACGTCCGGCCTGACCCTGTTGGCGCCGATGGCTGGGGTAGTCTTCGCCGCCACAGATAGTGCATACACCTGCGACAAATATCTGACGCGCGGGCACCCCAGCGGCTTCGAGAACCGCCCCGTTGGCCCGCCACAAGTCGAAGGCCGGCCGGGTGCCGAGTGAAGGAAAAAATTCAGCAACCCCGGCGCCCAGTTGCGCTTCGGCCTCGGCCTGCACTTCGGGGCCCACTTCATAACAACAAGGGCCGGCCGAAGGGCAGATGACAGCCACCGCTCGGTCGGCCTGCAAGCCGGCTTGTTTCATCTCCTGCAACAGCGAGCCCGTGATGCCCGCGACGGTTGAACGCCAGGAGGCGTGGGCAAATCCCCAGCAGCCGGGTCCGGCCACCAGAATCAGCGGGCAGTCGGCGCTGCGGCCCACGACACCCAGGCCGGGCCTGGTGGTCCAGGCGGCGTCGGCTTCGCCGAGATAGCCGGGCTGCGCGGCATGCAATACCTGTCCGCCGTGAACCTGCTGGACCCAGGCGCCTTCCTGCAATCCGGCGGCGGTGACCAGTTGAGCAACGGCAGTTGAGTGCTCGTTCGAAGTGGGGGTCGAATGAAATTCCGGCCCGGCGCTGGTGGTCCAGCCGTGCCGCCAAAAGGGAAACGCCGCCTCGGGGAGGCGGCGCAACCAATCGTTTTGCCGGTCAGTCATCGGTTCTAGTTGCCGCGGCTGCCGGGCTTGACGACCGCGACGCCTTTGGTGCACAGGGGGCAGTTGTCCGGCTGGAATGTTTCGACTTTCACGCGGGCCAGCGCATGCAGCGGCAGCGGCAATTCCACCTCGCCGCCGGTGCGGTCGATAATGCTGGTCAGGCCGGTGACCACGCCGCCGGCATCCTCGACACATTTGATGACTTCCAGCAGGCTGGTGCCGCGGGTCACGACATCCTCGGCAATGATGACTTTTTCGCCGGGCTCGATTTCGAAGCCGCGCCGGATCATCATCAGGCCGTCCTTGCGTTCGGAAAAGACGAAACGGCGGCCCAGGGCGCGGGCCACTTCGTGCCCGATCAGGATGCCGCCCATGGCCGGGCTGACAACCAGGTCGTGAGGCGTATCGTCAAAGAAGTCGCCCATCGCGGCACCCAGTTCGCGGGCCAGTTCGGGGAACTGAAGGATTTTGGCGCACTGGAAATACGTGTCGCTGTGCAGGCCGCTGCTGAGCAGGAAATGGCCGCTGTGCAGCGCGCTCAGTTCTTTCATCAGCGAGAGGACTTTGTCTTCGGTCATGTTGGCACCTGGTCTTTCGGCTTGCGGGGCGCTAGGCCAGTTCCGCGGCTATGGCGGCCAAGGCGGCTGCCGGGTCGGGGGCTTTGGTGATGGGGCGGCCAATGACCAGGAAATCCGCGCCGGCGTCCATGGCCTCGCGGGGCGTCGTGACCCGGTGCTGGTCGTCGGTGGCCGCTCCGGCGGGCCGGATGCCTGGCGTGACAATCAGCGGGTCCGGGCCGATAGTCTGGCGCAGGCGGGGCAGGTCGGCTGCCGAGCAGACCAGTCCGTCGCAACCGCTTTCCCAGGCCAGGCTCGCCATGCGTTCGATGCGGTCCTGCAACTGATCGCCCGAGGGGCTCACTTCCTGCATTTCGTCTTCCGACAGGCTGGTCAGCACCGTGACGGCCAGCAGGGCCGGACGGCGGCCCGTGACCGGGTGCACCGGTGAGGCGGCCAAGGCTTCGGCGGCCGCCGTCATGGCGCCGCGGCCGTTGCCGGCATGCATGGTGCACAGGCTGGCGCCAAGGGTGGCGGCGATTCTGGCCGCGCTGGCCACGGTGTTGGGAATGTCGTGGTATTTCAGGTCCAGGAAGACGTCTCGTTGCAGTTCCTGCAGGCGGCGGACCACTTCGGGGCCGGCGGCCGAATACAATTCCAGGCCGACTTTGACGAACCCGCCAGAGGGACCCAACCGTCCGGCCAGATCCAGGGCCTGTTCCTGGCCCGGCACGTCCAGGGCGGTGATGATGCGCCGGGCTGCGGGCAGGGCTCTCAGGGCGGTGATCAGCTCGTTTCGATTCATGAAATTGCCGTCGCTTTGGAAAAAAAACCGGAGTCTGCGGGACACAATTCGAAAATCCGGGTAAAAGGGCCTCGCAAAGGCCTGAAAAAGGCGATTTGCCTTGCCGTGCCGGACGTTCTGCTACTAATCTTCTAACAGTCAAGGCACCGGAATGCAAATTCATTTCCCGTTTTTGGAAACGGGGGCGGTGTCGGCGCATTTTTGCGTCTGTTTCGAGCGCTGGAAACAGACCGGACAACGAAAGGTCTTCCCCTTGCTGGATCGCAAATTCCTTCGTGAGAACCAGAAACTGGTTACCCGGGCTGTCGTCCTGAAGAACGAATCGGTGGATATCGACGCCTATTACGCCAAGGACGCCGACCGACGCGCGGCCCTGCAAGAGACTGAGACTCTGGCCGCCGAGGCCAACAAGGCCAATCGCGCCATTTCGGACGCCAAAAAAGCAGGCGAAGATGCTTCGGCTGCCATCGCGGCCATGAAAGAAGTCTCGGGTCGGGTCAAGGAATTGAAAGCCAAGGCTGATACCCTCGAGGCCGAGGTCCACGAGTTGTATCTGCGGATTCCCAACATTCCGCACGAGTCGGCCCCCGAAGGCGGCGAGGAAAACAACGAACTGATCCGCACCTGGGGCGAGGTGCCTGAGCCCGCCTTCGAAATGGTGCCCCACTGGGATCTTGGCGCCGAGCTGGGCATCCTGCACCCCGAGCGTTCGGCCCGCATGTCCGGCAGCGGCTTTGCCTTGTTGTCGGGTGCTGGCGCCCGCCTGGAACGGGCCCTGATCAACTGGTTTTTGGATGTGCATCTGGAGCAGGGCTACACCGAATTCAGCGTGCCCTTTCTGGTCAACCGCGCGGCCATGACCGGCACGGGCCAGCTGCCCAAGCTGGAAGATGACATGTACCACTGCCAGGTGGATGATCTGTTTTTGATCCCCACGGCCGAAGTCTCAGTGACCAACGTGCACATGAAAGAGACCATCGAGGCGGCAGACCTGCCTTTGCAGTACTGCGCGTTGTCGGCCTGCTTCCGGCGTGAAGCTGGAGCGGCGGGCAAAGACACCCGTGGTCTGTTGCGGGTGCACCAATTCAACAAGGTGGAGATGGTGAAATTTGTCGCCCCCGAAACTTCGTGGGACGAACTGGAGGCCTTGACGGCCAACGCCGAAGAGCTGCTGCAAAAACTGGAGCTGCCCTACCGCGTGCTGGCCCTGGCCACTGGTGACCTCAGCTTTGCCGCCGCCAAGTGTTACGACCTGGAAGTCTGGTCTGCCGGCGTGGGCACCTGGCTGGAGGTTTCGTCCTGCAGCAATTTCCTGGATTTTCAGTCCCGCCGGGCCGGTATTCGCTTTAAAGGGCCTGATAGTAAGGGCTTGGTGCACACCATCAATGGCTCGGGTCTGGCCCTGCCGCGCATCATGGTGGCCATCATGGAGAACTACCAGACCCAGGATGGCCGCATCCGGGTGCCCGCAGTGCTTGTGCCCTACATGGGTGGCCAGGAGTACATCACCTGATGCTGGATCTGCTGCGCAAGACAGTTTTTCTTGGCGTACGGCGCCGCTATCTGTTCAACATTTATCTGTTGGTCGGCAGCGTCAGCATCGTCGTGATCACCACGGTGTTCACGATTCGGGTCAGCAAGAGTGTGGAGCGGCAGAGTTTTTTGACGACCCAGTTGTTGTCCGGCGTGGCCAGCCGACTGTTCAAGGCCGAAAATCTCGACGAAGTCCAGCCCATCATCGAGATCATCAATGAGAATGAGGTGCCGTTCATCCTGACGGACAACGCGGGCCGGCCCTTTTTGTGGAATACGCCGGTGATTGGCGTGCCGTTGCCGGACTACACGATCCTGGCCAAAGAGAACATGTCTTCGCCCAGCAATCCGATCGTGCTGGAAATCCTGTCGCTGGCTGAGGCGTATGATCAGGAGCAGGAGCCGTTTGCAATTGTCGATGAAGATGGCGCCCGGGTGGGCACCCTGCACTATGGGCGCTCGGCCCTGAGCCAGCGCCTGCGCGTGATGCCGTACCTGGAACTGATGGTCATGGCGCTGTTCTTTCTGATCATCCTGTGGGCCCTGCAGAGCAAGAAGGACGCCCAGCAGCAGGCGCTGTTTGCGGGCATGTCCAAGGAAACGGCCCACCAGTTGGGCACGCCCCTGACTTCGATCATGGGGTGGGTGGCCCTGCTGGAAGACCGCATGGGCAAAAAAGACGATGTGCTGGTCGAATTGAATCGCGATGTGGACCGTTTGAGCATGATCTCGGCCCGGTTCAGTCAGATGGGTTCGCTGCCCAAACGGGAAGACACCGACCTGGTCGATGTGGTCGAGGATACCGTCAATTATTTCCAGCGGCGTTTGCCGAACCTGGGCGGTCGAGTGCAATTACGCAGCGAGGGAACTGTTTCGAACCCGGTGGCCTTCAATCGCGACCTGTTGGGTTGGGTGCTGGAAAACCTGCTCAAAAACGGCATCGACGCCCTGGTTGATGGCAAAGGCACCATCACGGTGCGCCTGGAAGATGACGCCGAGGGCGGTATTCGGATGTACGTTGCTGATACGGGCAAGGGGATTCCGCCCCGGGACAGCGCCAAGATTTTTGAGCCCGGCTACACCACCAAAAAACGGGGCTGGGGCATGGGCCTGGCCTTGGTCAAGCGCATCGTCACCCAATACCACGGCGGTCGAATCAAAGTGGATTCGACCAGCCAGCACGGCACCACTTTTCTGGTCACGTTGCCACCAGCGGCGCCGGCTGCCAAAGCCCAAAACTGAGACACTGATCAAAGGAGCCTTACGTGGCGTTCAAAATTCTCTGGGTCGATGACAATATCGAGGAACTGCGCAGTCACGTGATGTACCTGGGTGAAAAAGGGTATGAAGTGACTGGCGTGACCAATGGCCTCGATGGCCTGGCTACCCTGCGCGAGAAAGATTTCGACGCGGTGCTGCTGGATGAAATGATGCCGGGCATGGGCGGTCTCGAGACTCTCGAAGAGTTGCGCAAGGTCAACCAGCACATCCCGGTGATCATGATCACCAAGAGCGAGGCCGAAGACCTGATGACCCGGGCCATCGGCAAACGCATCGACGACTATCTGGTGAAGCCGGTTTCGCCGCTGCAGATTCTATCGGCGCTGAAACGCCAGCTGGAAGCCCGCAAGCTGACCGGAGAAGAAGTCACGCGCGGCTACATGAGCAACTTCATGGCCCTCAGTGACCGCTTCGGTGCCGCCAAGTCGCCCGCAGCCTGGGAAGAAATCTATTCCGATCTGGTGACCTGGAGCCTGGACCTGTTCCAATTCAGCGATCACGGCCTGCTCGAAACCCTGGACGACCAATACTCCGCCGCCAATCTGGCCTTTGCCAAATATGTGCGCGAAAACTACCAGGCCTGGGTCAATGCCGATGGCGCCACCGGCGTGGGCGATGATGCCGACGAAAAAATCGAGGCGCCGCTGCTCAGTCCGCGCGTTTTTGAGGACTGGGTCGCGCCCGAGATCGAGCGCAGCCGTCAGGTTTTCTGGATCGTGATCGACTGCATGCGCGAAGACCAGCTGCGCATCATCGAACCGCTGCTGGAAAAATTCTTCCACATGGAACGCCGCCGCTACTGGTCGTTGCTGCCGACAGCCACGCCCTATGCGCGCAACGCCCTGTTTTCGGGCTTGTACCCGCTGGACATTGCCGAGGGTTACCCCCAGTGGTGGATTGGTCCAGCCGATCACCAGGGCAGCCGCAACGCCCACGAAGCCGAATTGCTGGATGAACTGCTCAAGCGCACCGGCAGCCCCGCCGCTGGCAGCAGCCGTTATTACAAGGTTTCCGATGAGCGCGACGCCGATCTGCTGCACCGCAATCTGGGCAGCCTGGGCGATACCCGCCTGGTAGCCGGCGTGTACAACTTCCTGGACATCATGGCCCACGGCCGCAGCCAGAGCCGGATCTTGAAGGAACTGGCGCCGGACGAGGCGGCCTTCCGCACCCTGATGCGCTCCTGGTTCGAGCACTCGAAGCTGTACGATGTGTTGAAGAACCTGGCCCGCCGCGATTGCACGGTGATCCTGACCACGGACCACGGCTCGAAGCTGTGCCAGCGCGCGGTGCAGATCCGGGGCAACAGGGATACCAGCAGCAACGTGCGTTACAAATTTGGCGACAACCTCGGCGTGGACGAAGAGAAGGTCTTCTTCATGAAGGAGCCGGAAAAATTCCGGCTGCCGCCCCAGAGCACCATCGAGAACTACGCCATCACCACGGACAATTATTACCTGGTGTATCCGACCAATTTCCACGAGTACGAACGTTTGTACCGCAACAGTTTTCAGCACGGCGGGATCAGTCTCGAAGAGATGATGTGCCCGTTCGTGGTGATGCGGCCGAGGTAGGTCAAGTGGCGCCCGGCGATCACATCCTGCCCGACCCGGCAGAGTTTACTCACCAGAAACAGGTGTCCGGTGCGGGCGAAACCCTGGGCTTGGGACGCCAGTTGGCGGGCCTGCTGCAAGGCGGCGAAACGGTGCTGCTGCATGGTGATCTGGGGGCGGGGAAAACCTGCCTGGTGCAGGGCATCTGTGCGGCATTGCAAACCGACGGCGAGGTTGTTTCGCCCACTTTCACCCTGGTCAATACCTACGTGGGGCGCCTGACGGTGCACCACCTGGATTTTTATCGCGTCGAGCCTGGTCAGGACCTGACCGACATCGGCGTGCCCGAAATCCTGGACGAAATCTGGGATGGCCAGGCTGTTGGCCTGATCGAATGGCCGGGACCCCTGGTGCCCGAGTTGGGGGCTGGCCCGCGATTCGAATTGATGGCCGTGGTGGGTGACCAACCCGATCAGCGCACCTGGTATTTGCGCGCCAAACCCGAAGTGCCGGCCGCCTGGCGCGAAATTTTCACACCCAAAGGAAACCCGGCGTGCTGAACCTGGCCTTTGATACCGCTACCAAGCAAGGCCGCTTTGCCCTGGCCGAAGGCGATCGACTACTGGCTTACCGGCCTTTGAATGTTGCGGGCAGTTACGCCGATGCATTGCTGCCGGTGATCCAGGAAATGTTGGCCGAAGCCGGTCGGCAGCAGTCGGAATTGGGCACCATCGGCGTCACGGTGGGGCCGGGCAGTTTCACCGGCGTGCGCATCGGTGTGGCGACGGCCAAGGGGCTGGCCTGGGGTTTGGGTTGCAAGCTGGTTGGCGTGACCTCCCTGGAAGCGATGGCCGGCGCCTTGTTGGCCGAACATCCCGAGGCCCAGGCCGCAGTGCCGGTGCTGGATGCGCGCCGGGGTGAAGTATTTTGCGGAATCTTTGTGCGCGATGGGGCCTGGGTCAGGGCGGTGGCGAAGCCGGAGGCTCGCCAGCCCGACCAGTGGTGGGCGACGATCTGCGCGGAGGTCAGCGATCCCAATACTCCGGTCTATGGTGGTGACGGCACCAGCTTGTTGCTGGGGCACGGCGAAACCCTGCGGCCGGAATTGGTTGGTCACGGCGAACCCACGTTGCGTCGGTGGTCAACGGCCCACCCGGCGACGGCGGCGGCGCTGGCGGTGGCCCTGGGCACTGCCAATATGACCGAGACCCACGCCTTCGCCCTGGTGCCCGAGTACATGCGGGTCTCGGACGCCGAAGTGAAACGCCGGTTGGACCTGACACCGGCCACACCCTCGGACGAGATCACTTCGCACCACAGTCAGCGGCCCGGCCATGACTGATCTGCCCAGTGATCTGTCCAGTGAAGTGCCCGGTGATCTGACCGGTCCAGTGCAGGTGCGGGTCGGCCGGCCCGACGATCTTATTGCCGTGGTGAAACTGGAGGTCCGCTGCTTCAGCGACCCCTGGCCGCCAGCGGCCCTGCTGGGCGAGTTGACCCCGGATGAATTGCGCCTGCCGCTGGTGCTGGAGATCGATGGCGAACTGCGGGGCTACCTGATGGCCTGGCTGGTGGTGGACCAATTGCACATTTTGAATATCGCGACCGACCCGGATTTCCAGCGCCGGGGCCTGGCGGCGAGGCTATTGCGGGAGGCCGCCGAGCGGGGTGTCGCCCTGGGGATGGAAGAGTTCACCCTGGAGGTGCGCCAGAGCAATATTCCGGCCCTGGGCTTCTACAAAAAGCACGGATTTCGCGAAACGGGAGTTCGCCGGGGCTATTACGTGGACAATGGCGAAGACGCCATCATCATGTCCTGTGCGCTGGGGCCGATCCTGGCACAGGAATAATAGTTGTACCCGGTGGCGGATTGGGGCTAGTTTAGCAAGAAATTGACCGCATTTTGACGCACAAGCAAATTGGGAGGACGCCGTGTCCTGGTTGACACAGGCCGCCAAGGGCATCAAGGCCCTGACCAGTCAAAAAAAGGATATCCCGGACAATCTGTGGCGCAAGTGCCCCCAGTGTTCCGAGATCCTTTATCATCGGGAACTGGACCGCAACCTCTGGGTGTGCGGTTCGTGTGGGCACCATCTGCCTTTCACCACCGAGCAATACATCGGCCTGCTCTTTGATGAGGGCACCTGGCAGGAGACCCATCAGGGCCTGACCAGCATCGACTCTCTCGACTTCAAGGATTCCAAACGATACAAGGATCGGATCAAGGCCACCCAGCAGAAATCCGGCAAGGAAGACGCGGTAATCACGGGGCGGGCCAAGATCGGGCGCATCCCCGTGGGGGTGTCGATCATGGAGTTCAGTTACATGGGTGGCAGCATGGGGTCGGTGGTGGGAGAGAAAATTTCCCGCGCCTTGCTCGATTCCCTGAAGCACCGTGAGGCAGCCATCATTTTGAGCCGCAGTGGTGGCGCGCGCATGCAGGAGTCCCTGTTGTCGCTGATGCAGATGGCAAAAACCAGCGCGGTTCTGGCGCGTCTGCGCAAGGAAGGCATTCCCTTCATCTCGCTGCTCACCAATCCGACCTATGGCGGGGTCACGGCCAGTTACGCCACGCTCGGCGATATCAACGTGGCCGAGCCCGGCGCCCTGATCGGTTTTGCCGGTCCGCGGGTGATCAAGCAAACCATCGGTGGCGATTTGCCCGAGGGCTTCCAATCTTCGGAGTTCCTGCTGGACCACGGCATGGTGGACCTCATCAGCGAGCGCAAGGTGCTGAAGGAAAACCTCGAGAAGACCCTGCACTGGTTCGTGGATGGCCGCGATATTTCGGTGCTGCGCCCGCCGCGGGGTTAGCCCATGGCATTGGGCAGGCCTCGCCGTGACGGTGACCAGAATCCCACTTCAGCCGATACCTCTGCCCACCCCGGTGAACCCGGGGTGGGTGTCGATCTGGCGCCGCCGTTTGTGGCCGGTGATGAACCGACGCGCTGGCTGTTCAGCCTGAACCGCTTTGGTATCCGGCCCGGACTGTCTCGCATCGAAGGACTGTTGGCGGACCTCGGCCATCCCGAAAAGAAACTGCGGACCATCGTGACAGCCGGCACCAACGGCAAGGGCAGCACGACGCGCATTATGGCCCGGCTGCTGCAGGACGCCGGGCATAAGGTGGCCACCTACACCAGTCCTCACCTGTTGCGGGTGCACGAGCGCATCCAGATCAATGACCGGTCAATTGAAATGGCGGACTTTGCGGCACGCGTCGAAGCCATCCGACCTTTGACCGAAAAGCACAAGGCCAGTTGGTTTGAAACCTTGTCGGCCCTCGCGGTGCAAATTGCGGCCGACGAGGGTGTGGAATATCTCTGCTGCGAGACGGGTTTGGGCGGGCGGCTGGATGCCTCAAACGCCTTGCCGGCCATCGCGACGCTGTTGACAACCGTGGGCCTGGATCACGAGCGTATCCTGGGCGAGACCCTGGCCGAAATTGCGGCCGAAAAAATGGGGCTGCTGAAACAGGGCGTGCCTTTTTTCACGGGTGTGGCTGAAGAGTTGCGCGGACAGGCTTTCGTGTCGGCGGTGACCGCGGGCAGCCCGTGCTTTTTTCTGGATGAATTGGCCCGTTGGCCGGAGAATGGTCCGGACGATTGGGATCTGACCCTGCGGGCCCAGGTGTACAACGGTTTGCCGGACCCTGGCACCCCTGCAATGCGGCGCAACGTGGCGCTGGCGTTGCTGACGCTGACCGAATTGGCCGAGTCGCGGGGCGAAAAAATGTTGCCGGCTGATCCGGCGGTTTCATTGCGGAATCTTTTTCTGCCCGGTCGGTATCAGCGCGTACTGAAGAACCCTGGCTGGGTCTTCGATACCGCCCACAATCCCCAGGCCCTGACCCAGGCTCTCCGCGAATTTCAGCGGACACCCTGCGCCGGGCGCCGGGTGATTCTTTTTGGAGCCATGCTGGACAAGGGGCTGACGTCTGATTTGGCCCCGCTGTTGGCTGACATTGATCATGTGATTGGTCTGCCGGTCTCTCTGCCCCGTTCCCGAACGCCCGCCGAATTGCGGGAATTATTCGCCGGTCTGGGATTGGTGTCCGGTGAGTTCGCGAAACTGTGGCAAGAGCGCTGCAGCGTGGCGCCGGACATGACCAGTGGCCTGCGGGCAGTGGCGGCGGGCTTGCAGCCGGACGATCAGGTGCTGGTGACGGGCAGTTGTTTTGCCGTGGCCGAAATTCTGCATCGCATCGGCGTGAAGGATCTGGACGAGACACGCGAGGTGCGTGAGGCGCAGCCGATGATGGCCCGCCTGCAAATGACCACTGG
>CAZLUL010000041.1:14973-22007 GCA_964562635.1 uncultured Fibrobacteraceae bacterium
GACGGAGCGAAAGGACAGATCGTGAACAGGGATCTCTATCTGGGCATTGACACCGGTGGCACCGCCATGAAATACGCCCTGACCGATGGTCGGGGAGCGGCTTTGCACGAAGGCGAAGTGCCGACTTTACCAGCGGACCCCATTGCCTCGTTGCAGGGATTGCGCCAGGCCGTGACGGGGTTGACCGGTGGTCAGGAGTTGCCGCGTCTGGCGGCGGTGGGTTTGGCCTGCGCCGGGATCGTCAACCCGGAAACCGGCCATCTTGGCCGTTCGCCCAACTTGCCCGGTTGGGAAAACTCTCCCCTCGGTGATCACATGAAATCGGTCTTCGGCGACTTGCCCTGCGCCCTGGCCAACGATGTCAATGGTGCCCTGTATGGCGAATTTCGCCACGGTGCTGGACAAGGGTGCGGCAATCTGGTGATGATCGCCCTGGGCACCGGTGTCGGTGGCGGGATCATCGTTGAAGGGCAACTGCTGCTCGGCTCCCACCGCGGCGCGGGCGAAATCGGGCATATGGTTCTTGATACCGACGGTCCGGCCTGCACCTGCGGCGGGCAGGGATGTCTGGAAGCCTACGCGGGCAGCAACGGGATCCTGCGCGCAGCCCGTTTGGCGACCTCCGGTGCCTTGGCGACGCTGGTCGCTGCCCGGGGCGATGCTCTGAACACCGCCGATCTGGCGGCCCTGGCCAACGAGGGTGATGCCCAGGCGAAGACGATATTTGCCATGGCCGGACGGCGACTGGGGCAAGCCATTGGCAACCTGGTCAACGTGCTGGATCCGGACCTGGTCATCGTGGGCGGCGGCGTGGCGCGGGCGGGCGAACTGTTTTTGGGGCCCTGCCGCGAGGTCGTGCCCACGCTGGTGCTGGCCGCAGAGGCCAAAAAGGTGCCGGTGGTGCCGGCTCGGCTCGGCAACCTGGCGGCGGCCATGGGGGCGGCCATTCTGGCCCAGGAAAAGGAAATGGCCGGCTGATGAAGAGCTCCGGGCATCGCAGACGGTCGACCTCGTCAGGGGTCAACACGTCGCGGACGGAAGCCCGCTCGGCGGGTTTCGTGCGCCGGGTGCTGGTGCCCGCGATGACCGCTGCCCTGGCCATATCCTGTTTGGTGATCGTCCAGGGCCAGGGACTGGCCCAGGAGGGTGACGGGACCACGGTCCGCAAGGAATCCCGGCTCAACGCCGACCGTTTTGTCGATCGGGTCATCGACGGCGAACCGGTGTCCTGCATGTATGGCAACGTCTTTATCGACCGCGACACTTCGACCGTCAGTGCGGACACGGCCTACTTCTACCGCGACCGCGAACTCTACGAATTTGTGGGCAACGTCCGCGTCACCCGCAACGAGGCGGTGCTCACCTGCGACCACGGACTTTATAACCGCAACTTCGGCACCGGTGATTTTAAGGGCAATGTGCGCCTCATCGAAGGCGATGCCATCGGCACCGGTGACGTGGGTGAGGCGCGGGGCACCGGGCGATTTCTGCGCCTGATCGGGGACGCGTTGCTGGTCACGCCCGATTATTCGGTGCGAGGCGATACGATTTTCCAGGACCGGCAAACCGGCGAGGGCGAGGCCTTCGGCAACGTGAGCATCATGGAACCGGGAGCCATGAATCTGGTCACCGGCGAGCACGCCATCTTTCGCGAAAATGGCGATGTGGCCGAGGTCGATCGCGCTCCGGTGCTGACCAGTCGGGAACGTTCGGGCAGCCCTTTGCACAGCGAAGCGGGCCTGATGCGGTTTTACCGCAGCGAAAGCCGGGTGGTGATGATCGATTCGGTGCTGATTCGGCAGGACCAGACCCTGGCCACGGCCGACACCGCGGTGGCCTACGGCCAGGAGCGCATGGTCTTGACCGGTGCGCCCACCGTTTCGATGGGCACTGCGAGCACCATGTTCGGCGAGCGCATGGACTTCTATTACGCCGATGGCGAATTGCGCCGGTTGATCATTGTCGGGGCCGCCCGAATGGAGGACTCCAGCCCGGATTCGCTGGCGTCGGTCTATCAGGGCCTGCCGACCTTGGATATCCTCGAAGGCGATTCCATCACGGTTGATTTCGAGAACAGCGAGATCCGGCGCTCGGTGGTGGTCGGCCAGGCCCACAGCCGCTATACGCCGCTGGGCCTGTCGGATGAAGTGGCGACCAACGATGCGACCGGCGATACGATCGTGATCCATTTTCGCGACGAAAGAGTGGCCCGGGTGCGGGTGATGGGCAGCGCCAGCGGCGAATACCGTTTTGCCCGGGTGGGGGCCATGCGGGAAATGGTGGGCAAATCCCGGCGTCTGGCCGACATGCTGGCCCGGGGTGATGCCGACAGTTCCGCGGTTGTGGACTCCCTGTCCGCGCGAGTCGACTCCCTGGCCGCCGAGATGGGCGTGCCGGCTATCGCCTCGCTCGTCCGCACCTCGATGGATTCGCTGCTGACGGTGGCTCTGGACTCTCTGGCTTCGGCCGGCTTTGATACCAGCGAATCGGCCCTGGACTTCCTGGCCAATGCCCAGGATGTCAACTACGCCGGCGACCAGGTGACCTTCGAGATGGCGGACCGCTCCATGGAAATCGAGGGCAATGGCAGCCTGGACTACGGCACGCTCAAGCTCACCGCCGGACACATCAAGCTTGATACCGGTACCCGTGAGTTGTACGCCGAAGGCGAACCCCTGGTGGAAGACTCCGAAACCATCGCCGGCGACATGATGGGCTACAACTTCGATGTCAAAAGCGCCTCGGTCAAAAACGGGGTCACGTCGTTTGACAACTACTACTACGTGGGCGACAACATCCGGCGCTTTGACGACCAGACCATGAAGATTTGCGGGGCGCGCATGACCAGTTGCGACCGCGAGGATCCCCACTACCACTTCTGGTCGGGCGACATGAAGATGAGGCAGGGCGACAAGGTCGTGGCCGCGCCAGTGATCTTGCGCATCGGCAATGTGCCGATTTTCGCCTTGCCGTTCTACTACAAGAGCCTCAAGGAAGGCCGGCAGTCAGGTATTCTTTTCCCCAGTTTCGACTTTGGCTGGTCCAGCCGCGAAGGCCGCTATATTCGCGATTTTGGCTACTACTGGGCCACCAACGAGAATCTCGACTTTCTGATCGAGGGCGACTACAACGAGCGCCGGGAATTCGCCTACCGGGTGAGCAACCGCTATGTGAAACGCTACTCCTTCAACGGCGGCGTGGACTATTCGCGTAAGATCGGACTGGCCGATGATCCGGTGGACGAATGGCAGCTGCGCTGGAACCACAACCAGCCCATCCTGTGGGATGACTACAAATTCCGCGCCGATGTGAAAATGGCCTCGACCACCTTGTCGAGCAACGACCTGAACGGCTCCAATGCCCGGGACATCATCAGCGGCCAGCTCAAGTCCAGCGCCTATCTCAGCCGCAGCTGGAGCTTTGGCAACGCCAACCTCAACGCCAACCGCGACGAGCGCGTCAATGCCTCGGACAGCGATGCGGTCACTGACAACCTGATCTACAGCATGACCCTGCCTTCGGTGGCCCTCAGTTTCAAACAGTTGACCCTGGCGCCGTCCCTGCGCGGAGGGCAGGAGGGCTCGGCTCTGGGCAACGTTTTGCGCAGCACCTATTTTTCGCAGGGGTATTCGTTCCGTTCGGACTCCCGGGGTTACGAAGAACATGACGAAGGCGACCTGACCGCCAACGGCAACTGGTCGCTCAGCTACCGGCCGCCGCGGCTGGGCATCTTCAACGTGAGCCTGTCCTCAAGTGCCAGCCACAACTGGACCAGGACCACCGATGAAGGCCGTTTCTGGTCCGCGGACACGTCCCTGGTCGACGACGGCTTTTACACCGATTTTGATGACACCGCCGAAGACACCCGCTCGAGCCTGAGTTTCAGCACCGGCGTGGGGACCACCCTGTATGGCCTGTTCCCCCTGGAAGTTGGCCGGCTGCGGGCCCTGCGGCACACCGCCCGTTTCAATACCTCGTGGAGCCTGCGCCCTGGGCTGGGCGATAACCAGTCCCACAGTACGAGCGTGAGCCTCAGCTTCGACAACCGCTTTGACCTGAAATATCTCGGGGCCGACAGCGATACGACCCTGACGGAGAAGAAGATCGACGGCGTGATCGACTGGTCCCTGCGCACTTCCTACAATCCGAAAGCCGAGCCGGGCTTTCAGTGGGGGGACATCTCCAGCGGGCTGACCATCAAGCCCGGACAGAGCCGCTATCTGAAGTTGAAGGTCAGCAATACCATCGATCCCTACCTGTTGGCCTTGAAGCGCACCTCGTTCACCTACGGCGTGAGTTTTTCAGGCCGGTTGGACGTCGGAAAAGTGCCCGAGATGCGGGCCGAAAAGAAAAACGAGGCCATTGATCGTTTGGGTGTGGAGTTGACCGAAGGCGTGGCCGATACCTCGCGCGTCGACGAATTTGCCGACGAATTCGCCGATGAAAATCAGGAAAATCGCCTCGACAATGAAGAACTGTTTGATGGGGAAGAAAGCTCGTTCTATGACTTCTACGATCGGGCCGGACGCCAGGGCGGAGAAAAAGACGCGCAGGACTTGACCGAGGGCGGCCGCTTCATACCCTTCGATGTCAACGGCTCGTTCTCCTACGCCTACACCAACACCTCGAGTGACAAGCGGGCCAGCGCCAACCTGAGCTTCAACAGCCAGTTGACCAAAAATTGGGAGTTCCGCTACAGCGCCTCTTTTGACCTCGTGGAAGGCATTCCCATCCGACAACAGTATAGCCTGAACCGGGACTTGCATTGCTGGCGTTTCGAATTCAACCGCACCATCAGCACCGTCGATTCCCAATTCGGCTTCCGCATCTACCTGCGGTCGATACCGGCGCTAAAATTCGCCCGCGGCCGCGAGGATTATATGTCTTCGCCTGGTGGTGGGCTGGGCGGCGGCGTCTTCTAGCGACGATCAATTCAGCGATAAAGACTCATGTCAAAACCCTGGGGTAATGTGCGCAGGACCATCAGCGCATGCCGTTCGTCCTGGTTGAGCACGTTCTGGGGACCATCGTTCAGCCGGCCCGATGGCGACGTGGCCATGAGGTAGCTGCCGTCAGAACAGACCACGTGGCGGGACAGGCCCAGAGCATGGCCCAACTCATGCATCGCGACTTCCTGAATGAACTGGGCCGAATTCAGGCGGTCGCGCACATAGACCTCAACCTTTTCGGGAATGACATCGCCCAGCAGGTACGAGCGATCTGCTGGCTCCAGCAGCGAGGCTTCGCCCAGGGTCGCGTCGCCATCGTCTCCGAAGCGCAAAACGATCCGGGCCTCATCCGGGTCTGTCACCAGGGTCAGGTATTGGTCATCCATGGCGATGTTCCACATCTGGACGGCCTCGCGGCAGAGGGTGCCGTAGTCGTAGGCTTCAGGGGAGTGGTAGTTGGGCACCCAAACCGTCACCGGATAGGAGTCCCATTTGTAGAGATTCAGATTGGGCCGCAAGTCGGTTTCCCGTTGGGTGTGGGTCAATCCGCGCAAAAAGGCGGGGAAGCTGCCATTATAGGTTTCGCAGGTCGACTCCAGATTGTACAACGTGATGAGTACGAAGTCCCACCGCTCGACCTGCTGGAAGAACAGCGGGGGCGACAGGGCATCGCTCCAGGCGCCGGTTATTTCTCCCTCGGGCATGATGTCCGGTGACTCGGTGCGCAGGGTGATGGTGTCGGTACTGCGAAAGGGGCCGATCCGGTAGCTACCATCGGCCTCGGTCTGACCGCTGAAGGTATCGGCGGAGGTTCTTACGGTGACGCCAGCCAGGGGTGCGCCGGTATCGTCGATGACGACGCCACTGGCCCACCAGGGTTCGGAAATATCGACTTCCCCGTGGGGTGTATTGAGAGACTGGATGCCAGCCTGATTGCGGCTGCGGATACCGAGCCAGGCATGGGCGCCGGGCCTCAGGCTGGTCAGGGTGTCGGCAATGGCCGCCTGATAGATTTCCTGCCCGGGCACACTGTTGATTTCGGCCACGAACATGGCCTGGTCCCAGTTTGCGTCGGTAACGGCCCCGTCGTAGCTGAGCGCTATTTCGTAACTGACGACCGGGTCGCCACGGGGCTCGGCCGCCCGCCAGAATGTTTCGACGGTGGCGGGCAGAGCGCCGGCCTGAACAAAAAATTCCCGTGGGGGCAAGGGCGGCAATTCGCCCTGAGCAAAAACGTGCAGATCCCAGATATGCTGGGCGGTGTGATCGGGGGTGAAGGCCGTCGCGCGCAGGGTGTCGTGACCAGCGGTGATATCCGCCAGGAGAAACGACTCCGCCTGGCCCACGGTCTGTCCGCCCAGTTCCCAGAGATAGGTGGTCTGGGTGGCCCGGCTGCTGATGATCCGGAAACGGCAAGTGTCGCCGACCACGATGTCCATGAGGCTCTCAGTTGGCGAAAATCCGACTGCAGTGGGTTGGTCGTGCATGGAATCGATCAGCCAGGTGCGACTTACGGCGTGGTCCTGCCAGGTGGCCAGGGCGGTCAGAGTGTCGAGTTTTGTGGTGGCTGGTATGTAGCGGAAGCGTGGCCCAAGGGCAATACTGGCGCCGTTGAGTTGCCAGTCGACGGCGAAGACCGGATCGGGCCCATGGCTGACCTGAAAATCTTCGAAATGACCAGCTGCGATGTTGATCTGGGTGAGGTCGGGTGTGAAGGAAAAGGTTGAGGTGGGCACCGGCTCAGGCTCGACGGCGGCGTTGCAGGCCAGACAGAATAGCCCCAGCATCAGCCCAACCGTTCTGGTCGGTCGGAACTGCTCCAGTTTGCCCCCTGAGTTTCTGAAAATCATTTGTCTGAAAGTACGGACGGGCCGGGATTGTGGCAATGGTCGCGCAGAATCCCGCGCCAGGACCGGAAATACTCGAGATACCGGTTGACAAGGCCCTTGGGCAGGGGGTTTGATGATCTGGACGAAAGGAGGTGACACATGAATAAGACGGAACTTACTGAACAATTGGCCACCAAGACTGGTATGAGCAAGGCCGCTGCCAAGCGTGCTGTCGACGCTCTCTTCTCCACTGCTC
>CAZLUL010000042.1:0-4926 GCA_964562635.1 uncultured Fibrobacteraceae bacterium
GGAGACCAGGTTCATTGTCAGCAGGCTTTCGATCAACCCGATGGCCGCCAAAATCAACGCATGGGGCAGGATGATCATCATGTTTTCCAGGTTCAGCGGCACGTTGGGTATGCTGAAGCTGGGCAGGCCGCCGGCGATGCTGGCCATGTCGCCCACGTTGCGCACATCGAGGCCAAAGCCGATCACCACGCCGGTGGTCACCAGGATACCCACCAACGGCGCGGGCACCGCCTTGGTCAATTTGCTCGTGCCCCAGATGACGATCATCGTCAGGAAGGCCAATCCGAGCATGAGCGCCAGATCGGGGCGCGCCATCCAGGCGTGGCCGCCGCTGCCGTCGGCGATTTTGAATTGTTCGAACTGGGCCATGAAAATGACGATGGCCAGGCCGTTGACGAAACCCAGCATGACCGGATAGGGCACCAGCCGGATGAACTTGCCCAGATGCAGCGCGCCAGCCAACAGCTGGATCACGCCCATCAGCACTACGGTGGCGAACAGATATTCGGGACCGTGGTTGGCCACCAGCGAGACCATGACCACGGCCAGGGCTCCGGTAGCGCCGGAGATCATGCCGGGGCGGCCGCCGAAGACAGCGGTGATCAGGCCCACGATAAAGGCCGCGTACAGGCCACTGAGGGGCTCGAGGCCAGCCACAAAGGCAAAGGCCACAGCTTCCGGGACCAGGGCCATCGCCACAGTCAGGCCCGCCAACAGCTCGATTCGGATGCGGGCCAGGCCAAATTTCGCCAAAGGGCTATCGTTATCTGCTTGAGTCGCGTGCAAATCCATATCCATTTCATCGGGTTGGGTGCGGTTCGGGGCGCGCAACCTAGTATATCAAGGGCAGATGGTCAAATCAGCGGCCGTGCATTGCCCGTTGCCGGGAGCGGCGATCTGCCCAATAATGCGATGCAGCACGAATTACGGACCAAATGGCGTCACACGATGTCGAAGGAGCAACCGAGGTTATGCCCAGCAAACACATCATCATCACCCTAAGTCTGTTTCTCTTGCTGGGCACGGGATTGCTGAATATCTCCGTTTCCGGCAGCTTCGCCGCAGAAGCCGAAGCGCAGGCCTCATCAGCGGCCGTGGTCGATTTTCCCAAGGCCCTGTGGGATGATGTCTTGGCTTTGCCCACGACCGAAAACCTGTGGTGGCTGGTGGGCGGCGCAGCGGCTTCCTTGACCGTGGCCCAGTTCGAGGACCCCGAAGGGGCGGCCCGCTTTCTCAATCAGCCCGTCATCGACGAAATCGCCGATTTTGGCAATATCTGGGGTGACATCCGCGTGCAGGCACCGCTGGCCCTGGGTGTGTGGGGCGTGGGTGGTCTGACCGGCGACGCCGAAATGGCTGACCTGGGTTTTGATCTTTCCCGTAGCCTGCTATTGACCTACGGCACCGTCAGCGTGCTTAAGGTGACCTTCAACCGCACACGTCCCAACGGTGAGCAATACAGTTTCCCGTCCGGGCATACGGCGGCAGCTTTTTCCGCGGCCGGCGTGGTGTCGCGGCGGTACGGTGGCTGGGCCGGTGGCGTGGCCATTGGCCTGGGTGTGGTCGCGGGGCTGGGGCGCATGGAGGATCGCAAGCATTACGCTTCGGATGTCGTCGCAGGTGCCACGATCGGCTGGATCATTGGTCGCAACGCCGGCCGACCGGCGCGGGCCGAAGGTGTGGGTTGGCAGTTGGTGCCTTATGGGCAGGGGCTGGCAGTGGCCGGAAGATTTTGATTTTCACGAAGGGTTGAATATGAATCGCAACGAAGCCTTGGGTGCAGTGTTCGCCGCGCCATTGGACCCCATGGCCCACGAAAACCTCGGGGACACCTATCGGGCCGCCGCCGCTCACTGGCCGGCTCAGGCGTGCTACCGCAGCGCTTTGTTTCTGGGATCGTCTGACCCTGGTGTTTTACTGAAATTGGTGATCTCACAGCTGAACCTCGGCCAGATCGAAGCTGCCAACAAGATCCTTGTTTCGCTGGGCGAACTGACCGGACCGCTGGCCACAGATCGTGATGCGTTGCTGAAACATGCGACCACATTGCCGGCCGCTTCCCTGGCGACCCTGGATCACAACCGCTTCTACAGGATGCGCAGCCTGGCCCGGGAAATCCGGACGGTGGCCGGTGCCGAGCCGTGTTCGGTGCTGGATATTGGCGGTGGTGACGGTGTTTTGGCGGCATTTTTGCCGGACGACGACTATTTGCTGGTTGAGCCTGGTACCAATGGGCTTTCCGGGCTGGCGTTGCCTCTTGGACCGAATAGCGTCGATGTTGTTTGCGCCTGCCATGTGCTGGAACACATTCCACCGGGCCAGAGGGATCAGTTTCTGGACCAACTGTTGGCCACGGCCCGCAATCATGTCATTTTGCTGAACCCTTTCGCTACCAAGGGCGGCAAGGATCAGGAACTCCTGCAGTTGACTGTGGACGTGACCGGTGCCGAATGGGCTCGCGAACACCTGGAGTGCGGTCTGCCAGAGCTGGAGGTCGTGCGGGACTACGCTTTGCGGCGTGGGCTGGCGGTGTCGCTGCGGCCCAACGGAGCGGCGGGCACTGCAATCGCCCTGGTTATGATGGACCACTTTGCCCAGTTGGCAGGGCGGCAGGCAGAGGCGCAGAAGATCAATGCCTATTTTAACAGCTTGAATGAGGAGCTGTTGGTCAGCCCAGCTCTGCCTGCGGCTTGGTTGGTGCATTTTGATTTGAAATCTAAAAGCAGTTCGGTATCGCCGTAGTCGATGGTCCCGCCCAGGGTCTTGTCTCATCTTTATCACCAACCCGAGGTCGAGCAGCGCATAGGGACCGCCCCCTGGCCGTGCCAATCTGATGCCAACGGCAAGGTGGATTCGAGTTCCACCCACCCACCCCACCTACAATCAGTGGTTATCGCGATAGGGGCATGGGTCAAAACAAGTAAGGCAACGGCCTGGACGGGGACAAATTAGGGGCACGCAGAAACGGCTGCCCCCTAAAAACCACTAAAGGTACCCGGCTGAGATGACGAATTCAGTTTTGGAGAGAAAGTCAAACTATCACGGGTGGAATGCACAGAAGAACGCACATTTTCTGAGCAATGGTTGGGACTGAACATTTGAACTGCCGTAAAAAATACAGTCATCGGTCTGTGCCGACAGCCCTGTCGGGGCTGGCAATGCTGTTGTTGGTGACGGTCCTGGCGGCCAACCCGGCCGCTGCGCGCGTCGTATCAGGCTCCTACACCGGCGACGGCTCGACGAACCGCCCGATAACCGGTCTGGGCTTCCGGCCCGCCGTGGTCATCGTCAAGGGTGACCTGCCCGAGACGGGCATGATCCGCACGGACATCTATCTGTCGGGCTACAGCAGGCAAATATGTGCGCCGGGGCTGGAAATTACCGACGGCATCCAGGATTTCACCGCCGACGGTTTCACGGTGGACCAGGGCGTGGAAGTGAACAGCACCGGTGTCGTCTATCACTGGGTGGCCCTTTCGACCGATCCGGGAACCCTGAACACCGGCTTTTACTGGGGCGATGGCGCTGCCGGCCGCTGGGTGACGGGAATCGGGTTCCAGCCCGAAGTTGTCCTGGTCATCCGCCGCACTGGTGCTCCAGTGCAGTTTCGCACGGCCGACATGCAGACCGACTACAGCACGTCGTTCGAGGCGGTCGGACTCTACAACAACCACATCCGGGATTTTGGACCCGACTCATTTCGCGTGGGCTCTGATCCCGCGGTCAATGGCGCCGGGGAATACGCCTACATCGCGCTGAATGCTGATGCGGCGAAGGTCGTGCATGGCATCTATAACGGTTCGGCGCCGGCTGCGCAGGACATCGGTCCGCTCGGCTTCGGGCCGGAATTCGTGATCACCAAATCCTCGGACCCGCAGCCGGCCTTGCAGCGCTCCAAGGCGCAGAGCGACCCGCAATCCGGCTACTTTATCGCGGCATCCGACTTCGACCAGGGCCTCATCGACTTGAAGGCGGACCATTTCAAGGTCGGCTCGGACCCGGCCGCCAACGACGCGGGCAAGACGTTTTATTATGTGGCGTTCAACGACGTGAACAAGTCCGCTGACCTGGAGATCGGTCTGGTCGCAGACGAGTTGGCGCCGGCCGTTGGCCAGGCGGTCACCTTCGACATCACCCTGTTCAACAACAACGGTCCTGACAACGCCAGCCTGGTGGAAGTCCTGTTTGCGCTCCCGGCGGGATTGACCCACGTCGGCAATACTCCCAGCGTCGGCTCCTACGTCAGCGCAACCGGCGTCTGGACGATCGGCCCCCTGGCCAAGAACGATACGGCGACGCTGCGCGTGATCGCCACCGTCGACGCCGGTGCTGCGGGCCAGACCCTGACCCCGACCGCGTCGGTGCTGAATATGGACGAGACTGACCCCGATGGCACCGACAACTCGGCCACGGTCGACGTTGTCGTCGCAGCGGCGACGAGTGCCGATCTTGACTTGTCGGGATCCTGGGACAATGCGGCGGTGGACGAAGGACAGGAAATCGTCCTTTCGTTGATCATGTGGAACAACGGGCCCGATGATATTGGCGGCGCGACGGTCTTTGCGCCCCTGCCGGCGGGTCTGAGTTACGTCAGCTCCCAGCCCTGGTTTGGCAGCAGTTATGACTCCGGCACCGGTGTCTGGACGATTCCGGCAATAGTCGCCAGTTCCATGACAGAGGTTGAAATCACGTGCACCGTGGACGCCGGAACCGCCGGCACGGCCATTTCGGCTGCGGCCGCCATCACCGGCAGCGACCAACCGGATCCGGACAGCCTCAACAACACAGTGACCGTCCCGTTAGCGGTTAATGCCGTCGACTTGGGCCTGACCATCAGCGCCGACAATCTGACTCCCGCCGTCCTGGGCGACATCAACTACACGATTGATCTGGTCAACAACGGTCCCAACGACGCCAATAACATTC
>CAZLUL010000042.1:5026-21888 GCA_964562635.1 uncultured Fibrobacteraceae bacterium
CGGGTCGGTGCCCGGCGGCACCGAATTGTCCGCCGCTGCGGCGATCACGGCCCTGGCGGAATTCGATTCCCAGCCGGCCAACGACACCGCGACCGCCACCGTGATCGTCGTCGAAGCCGGCGAAGTCCGGCTTTCGGCGCGGCCGTTTGCCGACCCGGTCCGCGTCCTGCTGCCGGGCGGGGCCTTGACCGAAGTCCTGCTGTTTGACCTCAGCAACGGCACGGCCTCTCCGGAAATCCTGCAGGAAATCACCTTCACCAATCCCGTCTCCGGGTGGTTCGCCCAGGTCAGCCAGGACACGGCCTGGTCGGAGCTGCAGTTGTGGCAGCGCTCCGGCGATTCGATCAAGACGATTCCCGGAGCCAGTGGCACGTTCAGTGGCGGCCGGGTGACATTCGCCGACCTGAATCTGGAAATCCTGCCCGGTGGGGTGGCCGAACTCGTTCTGGCTGGCGCCGCAGCGCTGACGGCTCCCGACGGCATGGTCCTGCAGCCGACGATCGCCACGGCGACGGATGTCGTTTTTGCGAGCGCAGTCCCGCTGGCCGGTTCCTGGCCGGTGCGCGCGGCCGGATCCCTGACCATCAACGGCATGAGCGCCGGTCAAATCACTCTGCATCCGGTGGGGGCGGAAGTCTTCCAGATCGGCTCCGTACGCAATCTGGCGCTGGACGTGACGCTGCCGGCCAACGGCGGGGCCATCGATGAACTGAACAAGCTCAATATCCTCAACACCGGAACGGCGGCCAACGCGCTGGTTCTGGTTCGTATGGAATGCTGGGCCGATGACGGCGACACTCTGTTCAATCCTGCGCTTGATGAGTGGATCGCCGACCTGCATTGGACCGGCGGCCAACGCTACGAAGCCAGCTCCCTGAGTCAGAGCGTCCGAGCCCAGGGGCTGCGCATCTTTGTGACAGTCGATATCGCCGAGGATGCGCTGGGTGGAACCGTGCGGCTGAGCCTGCCGACCGGTGACGATTTGGGCGTAGGCATGGCCAGCGGCAACGACGGCCCCGTCGATGTCGCAGTCACCAATCCCTTGGCCCAGACAGTCAGTGCGACCGATCGCGTGATCATGACCACAGCACCCCTGAGCTCCCGGGTCGTCGACCCAGGCGAAAGCCGGGCGCCCCTGCTGCATCTGGTCGCCCGCAACCTGTACAGCGACAGTAGAACGATCCGCCAGTTTACTCTCAGTAACCTGACTGTGGGCGATCCGGCGGCCGATCAGCTGCAGCTGGATGGCACGGTGGACCAGTTGCTGGTTCAGGTCGACGGTGACCGGGACGGCGAACTCGACGGACCGGAAATCGACCCCGTGGTTGATGCCGCGTCGTGGTCGGGCGGCACGGCGACATTCTCGGGCGTGGCCTGGGACCTGGCCCCGGACGAGGTGGCGCACCTCTTTGTGACGGCAAATATCAGCCTCGAGAACGTGGCCGACGGCGACCTGATCGGCGCCGCTTTGGGTTCGGCGATCGACGTCCAGTTTGATCTCGATACGGCCGTCGTGGGGGCTTGGCCGCTGGACAGCGGCGCCCGCTATGCGGTTGATGGTCTGGTGGCGGCCCAGGTGGCTTGCCCCGCCGTCCCGCCGGTGTCGTTGACCGCGAACGAAGGCCCGGTGCTGGCCCTGGACTTCACCGTACCCGGCAACGGCTACCTGGACGATACGCTGCAGACCCTGCGGCTGAGAAACCTGGGCACGGCCCTGCCCGCCGACTTTGCCGCCCTGGACCTCTATGACGACTTGAACGCCAACGGCATCTTCGAACCGGGCACCGACCCCCTGTTGGCGAACCTGACGGGAATCGGCTCGGATTGGGTGGCGCTGGATGTGGCGCTGCCGATTCCGGCGGCAGGCCGCCGCCTCTTCGCCGGTCTGACGGTCGCCAGCGCGCCGGTGGACTCGGCGACCGTGCGGCTTTCCATTCCCCTCAACGGCCTGGACATGGCTTCGGCCAACGACGGCCCCCGCGACGCTGCGGTGGCCAGCCCGACATCGCTGCTCATGTCGACGGCGCCGCTGTTGTCGAATCTGACCTTCATTACGAACGCATCGACGACCGAAATGTCCGTCACAGTCACCATGAACGTCAAGAATGTCGGCGGCGAAGACGTGCAGAACATCATGCCGCACGACCTGGTGATCACCGGTGACGGCGGCCTCAATCAGGTGTCCGGCCCGGTGCCGACGAGCATTGATCTGGCCCAGGGGGCCGAAGGCACCTTCACCTGGGTCTTCGCGGGGCAAAGCC
Organism: uncultured Fibrobacteraceae bacterium; assembly: GCA_964562635.1. Lineage (GTDB taxonomy): Bacteria > Krumholzibacteriota > Krumholzibacteriia > LZORAL124-64-63 > LZORAL124-64-63 > JAGRNP01. The sequence goes on from CAZLUL010000042.1 coordinate 7,288, forward strand.
AGGGGCCGGTCTTCGCGATCGCCCGCTGCGAGGGAACCGGTGCCGTGGGGGGACAGCCAAGAGGCTCCCTGGCCAGCGGCTCGCCCGCCCACAGCGTCTTCGACCCGGCAGTGGACCTGGATCTCTATCCGGTGGCGAACATGCCGTTTTCCCTCAACCGCGGCCAGCAGGGCGTGGTGCCGATGACCCTGACGCTGCTCAATACCGGTGGACCGGACCGGGCGAACCTGCGCCTGAACCAACTGGTCGTGACTCTGGACGATGGCGACGGCAACGCCGTCATCCCGGCTGATCTGCTTTCGCGCGCCGCCGTGAACGAGGGCGCCAACGTTTTTGCCGACCGCTCTGTCCTGGAAACGTCCGGTCAGACGATGACCCTCGTGCTGGATCCGCCCGTTGTCATCACCGACAGTGAACCGGTGACGCTGGGCCTGCGCCTGGACATCCGGCCCGACACGGCAGTCGATCGCTTCCGGATCAGTTTTGCCCAGGCCGCGGATCTGACCGTGGTGGACGATTTGAGCGGCTTGGCCCGGACGGTGCTGCTTTCGGCAGGCACTTTCCCGGTCTCGTCGGCCGCCGGCAGCGTCGTTTCCCAGGCCACGGGTCTGGTCGTTTCGGCCCCGGTGCAACCTGACGTGACGGCCGGGTCCGGCCAAACGGACGTCACCCTGCTGCAGCTCGATCTGCTGGGCAGCGGCGACGACGGTTCCAGCGAAGTGAAGGTGGGCGGATTTGCCGTCGCGTTGGTCGATACGCTGGGGCAGCCCGTCCCAAATGCCGCCGCGCTTCTGTCCCGCCTCTGGGTCGAAGGACCGCTGGGCACCAACGTGATTCACGAACTGACCGGCCCGGCGGACAGCGTGGTCGTCTTCAACCTCTTGCCGCAACTGACGGTGCCAGTGGGCACGACCGCAGTGCCGCTGACGGTGCACGGAGAGCTCGCCGCTGACCCCCAGTTGGGCCCGATCCAGTTGCGCCTGCGGCCGAGCACCGCCTTCGACGCGCGGGACGGCAACAACTCCGCCGGCGTGCTGGTGACCTACCAACCGACGCAGATCACCGGCCCCCGCGTCACGATCCAGGCGCCCGCACCTGACCTGTTGATTGCCGTTTCAGGTGAACTGCCGCCCGTGACGGCTTTGGGTGCGCGGGATATCCTGGCCATGACTCTGACGCTGAACCATCCGGGGCCTGTCGCGGCGGGCGCCGTCCGTCTCGACACCCTGCGTCTGAGCTGCCTGGACCTTGATCGCCAGCCCCAGGATCCGGGCTCCGTCCTCGACGGCTACCGGGTCTTTTGGCAAGGCGCCGATCTGAACGTCCCGGCCTTCTATGAAAACAACCTGATTGTCATTCCCTTGGGCGGACAACTGCTGGCTCCTTTGGCGACCGGGATCCTCACCCTGCGGGTCGACGTCGAGTCCAATGCGCCGGCCGGCGGTTTTGAATTGATGCTGGCCGCAAGCGGGCTCCGCCCGGTTGATCACAATCTCGGCACTGCGGTGCAGTTGAATCCTGCGCCGGGCTTTGCCTTGCCGGCCAGTTCGAATCTGACCCGGCTGCAGCCGCCAACCGACGAAGTGGAGGTGATCTGGCACGACCGGATGCCGCCCCTGCTGCCGGTGGGCGACGCCCGGGTTGAAGTCATGCGCCTGGCCCTGACGAACCCTGCGCCGACCGGCACTGCGCCGGCCGAATTGGCGGCCCTGGTCCTGCGGGCAGCCGACCGCGACGGGCACCCATTGCTCGCCGGTGAGGTGCTCAGTGGCGTCGTTGTGGAAATCGGCGGCACGGTCTGGGCCGATGTGATGTCGGTCGCGACCAGCGACAGCACCGTTTTCCTGGCGGGAGCCGGACCGCTGACCCTCCAGCCCGGCGTGAAAATGAACCTCGTGATCAAGGTCGGCGTGAAGGCCACCGGATCTCAGACGGGACTGCGCCTTGGCTTGCGCGCCGACGACGTCGTTTGCGTCGAACCGGGCAGCACATCCCGAATCTTGGTCCGACCGGTCGCGGGCGCGACATTCCCCTTCTGGACGGCCGCCGCAGCGGCCGGCAGCGCCTCGCTGTCCGAAAGTTACATCAATTTCCCGAACCCCTTTGCCGCCGGCCGGGAAGAAACGCACTTCGCGTTCGCCCTGGCCCAGGCCGCCACGGTGACCCTGCAGATCTGGACCCCGCGGGGTGAGCCGGTGACCTTCTTGGTCCAGGACGAGTCCCTGGCCGCGGGGCTGTATCAGGATCTGGTTTGGGACGGACGCAACGGCAAGGGCCAGACGGTGCGCAACGGCGTCTACCTGGCCGAGTTGAAAGTGCAGTTCGGCAATGGTTCAAGTGAGCGCCTGCTCCGCAAAGTGGCGGTGGTCCGATGAATACCCGCTACCTCAGCCTCCGTATTCTCCTGCTGGCCGGCGTTGCCCTCGGCGTTGGTGCTCTGGCGGTGCCTGCGATGGCCCTCGACGACGGTGGGGGACGCTCTGTCTTTGCGACCGGCGCTGGCAACCGGGCCCTTGGCCTGGGCGGTGCCTATGTGGCGGTGGCCGACGACGCCAGCGCAGTGATCTTCAATCCCGCCGGTTTGGGTCTGGTGCAGCGCAAGGAATTCCAGGCTAGCCAGACAGATCTTTTCGGATTTGGATTCAGCGAACAATACGCTTCGCTGGTCCTGCCTCACTGGCGTCTGGGCACCGCTTCGCTGACCTGGCGCAGCTTCGGCGTGGACGGCCTGGAAGCCCGGGACGAGCGCGGCTTCCTGTTGGCTGACGACCTCGAGGATCGCGAAACAGAAGTGATGCTGGGCTATGGACGCCCGTTGCTGGACGGCAACCTGTCCGTCGGCGGGGCTTTCAAGGTGCAGCACCACGCCCTGGCGGGCTACACCGGCAGTGGATTTGGTTTGGACCTCGGTGTCTGGGCCCGGCCCCTGTCCCTGGCCGGCCGTGAGTCCGCATTTGCCCGTGGCCTGGCGCTGGGCCTGAGTCTGCGCAACGTCCTGGAACCGCAGATCAAATTGCAGACCGACGCGGTACCGGATCCGTCGGCGATCCGCACCGGGTTGGCCTGGTCCGGAGACGTGAGCGACGGCGTGCGGTTCCTGGCCGCCGTCGACCTCGAGAAAACCAGCGGCATGGACAGTCGTTTGCACGCCGGCACCGAAGTGCGCCTTTTCGACACCCTGGCCCTGCGCGCCGGCACCGCTGACGGCAGCCTGACCGCCGGAGCCGGTCTGGAATGGCACGGGATCGGCGCGGACTACCAGTTCGAAGACAACCCGCTGGGTGAAATTCATCGCTTCGGCCTGGCCCTGCGCTTCGGGCGCACGGTCCAAGAGAGCCGCGTGGCTGTCCTGCAGGCCAACGAAGCCGCGCTACAGGCCCGCCTGGACGAGGCGTTCATTGAGCGCGCCAACGCCCAGGAAGATCAGCTGTTGACGACCGCCCGCATCGCGTTGGAATCCGGTCGATGGGACGAGGCATTCAATGCGATTGGCACCCTGCGGGTGTTGGCTCCGGAGCGGCCGGAACTGCCGCTCATGACCGCCGAAGCGTATGCGGGCCTGGCCGAGCAGCAAGAAAACCAGAGTGACTTGGCCGGCGCGGCGCTCAGTTGGCGCCGAGCCCTGGCCGCGGTTCCGGGCTTCGACATAGCCGAGACCGGACTGGCCCGCGTGGAGACCGAAAGCGATCGCCGGTCGCAACGCACCCGCGCGATCAAGGACAAATACGAAGCGGCCCTGGAAGCATTTGCCCAGGACGATCTGGTCGCGGCAAGAACCGGTTTTGCGGCGATTCTGCAGCTGGCACCGGCTGACCAGGACGCAGCGACGATGTTGGCCAGGACCGAAGCGGCCCTGACCCGCCGGGCGACCGCGCTGGGCGAAGAAGCGATCAGTCTGGGCCAGGCGGGGCAAATGAAAACAGCCCGCGAACGGCTCGCAGAAGCCATGCGGTTGGATGCGCAGGCCCCTGGCCTGACCGCGGCTCAGTCCGAATTGGCCCGCCTGGAAGCGGAAATGGTCCTGGCCGCGGTCCGGGCCAAACCGGCGCCGACGGCCTCGGCTGTGGTGCCGGCGGCGGGGTCGGAGATATCGGCCGAACGCCGGCGTGAAATTGCGGACGTCTACCGTCGCGGGGTGCAGGCCATGCAGGCCCAGCGCCGGGACGAGGCTGTCAGCTATTGGGAAATGGTCTGGGCCGTCGATTCGAAATACGAAAAAGTGGCCGAGTATCTGGGCCAGGAATACGTCGCGCGGGGCATGGAAGCCTACGCGGAGGGTTCCTTGCTCAGCGCCGTGAACAGCTGGGAGAATGCGCTGCGGGTCGACCCTGCCGACCAACGGGCCCGCGGCTATCTGGAACGGGCCCGCCATCAGTTGTCCCGCATGGAACAGATCAACGGCAGCAACAAGCGCTGACCGCAACGACCAAAGGAGGTGCTCCATGGGTGCTCAAAACTCACAACGTGTGATCAGCATGAAGTTGATCTTTTCAGCGGTGACGGTGGCCCTCGTGGGGCTCACCGTGGCCCTGGTCTTCGCGGTCACCGAGCGCAACGCCCGCAGCGCCTTGCAGGCCGAGATGGAAACCCGCCTCGTGCTGGAGGCCCGCAACCTGGCCCTGCTCAGCGCCGATGCCCTTTTGGATGACTATCCGGAACTGGTGCTGTGTCCCGTCGTGCGGGAGATGATGCAAAACCAACCCGATCTGACGACGGCCGTGGTGCTGGACTATTCCGGGCGCATCAAGGGGCACTCTGACGTGCGCCAGCTGGGCCAGACTTTGCCCCTGTTGGATTCCCTGCAGCCTTTCCCGACAGTGGCCGTGCTCCGTGGGGACGAGTCGATGCTGGCCAATGACGAGGTCATCGCCGCCCGGGTTCCTTCGCGGTTTCCCGGCGGCAAGGTGGTCGGTACGGTGCTGGTGGCCCAGGATATCGACCACATCAACCAGATCCTTTCCGCCAACCGGACCGAAGTCGCCCTCCTGGCGGCGGCCTTGTCCCTGGTGGGCGTCTTGCTGGCGCTGGTCTTCGTGCGCCGAGCGCTGTCGCCGTTGGATATTCTTCGCGCCGGTCTCGAACGCATCGGTCGGGGCGATCTGGATTCCCCCATCAAGTTGCGCAACGCGACGGAACTGGGCCTGCTGGCCGACGCCATCGACAACATGGCCGAGGACCTGAAGTTCTCCCAGGCCGAGAACCAGGCCAAAGAACTGGAAATCATCGCCACCCAGAAAGACATCATCTGTATCATGGGCGAAGCGGTGGAGAGCCGCTCCCAGGAAACGGGCCAGCACATCAACCGGGTGGCGGACGGTTCTGCCTTGCTGGGCAAACTGGCCGGCCTGTCGACCGATGAGTGCGAACTGCTGCGCATGGCCGCCCCGATGCACGACGTGGGCAAGATCGGCATCCCTGACGCCGTTCTGAACAAGCCGGGCAAGCTCACCCCGGACGAGTACAAGCTGATGCAGACCCACGCGCAACTGGGATACAACATTCTTTCCCAGTCGGAGCGCCCCATCCTGAAGGCCGCGGCCATCGTGGCCCTGGAGCACCACGAGAAGTGGGACGGGTCGGGTTATCCGCGCGGCCTGGCCGGCGAAGACATTCACATTTTCGGCCGCATCGTGGCAATTGTCGATGTCTTTGACGCCCTGGCCAGCAACCGCTGCTACCGCGAGGCCATGCCCATGGCCAAAGCGCTGCAAATCATCACCGACGGTTACGGCAAGCATTTCGATCCTCGCCTGTTGGACCTCTTTCTCGAGAATCTTGCGATGTTCTGCCTGGAGATGGGGCATCGCCCCAACGACGAGGAAGCCCGCGAGGTGATCGAACTTTCGACCGCGGTGCTGGTCTGAATCTGATCCCCGCCCAGCGTTGGCCCAGGATCCCTACCCCGGCCTCACCATCATCACTCTGCGCACCAACACCGACAGTTGCTTCATCGACATGGACCAGAACGTGGTCAAGACCTGGCACGGTGACGAGTTGCCGACCGAATTCGCCTACATGCTGCCCGACAGCTCGGTCCTGCGTCCCAGTCGCGTGCCGAATGCCGACGGCCGAAGCGGCCGAACACGTGGGCGCTATAGAGACCGGCCAGGTTTTTTCTCCAAATTTTTCGGCGGCGCGGCGGTGCATTGGGCGCCGAGATACTGGGAGTCGGTGATCAGATGAAATCCTGTCCGGGCCGCGGCGCACTGGGGTCCAGATCACCCAGCACCGTCGGGACTGAATAGAATTCGACGCGCAGTTTGACCGGGCCCGTGATCGCCACATGGTGATACCGCTCGGGAAAGATGACCACGGGGTGTTCGGGGTCGCAATCCAGGGGCTTGTCGGGTTCGTCTTCCCAGACGAACTGGCATACCCCTTCCTCAACCACCAGCAACCCGTGCTTGCCCTTGGGGGCCATGTGATTAGCCAGGATGGCGGCCAGAATCGTCTCCTCGGTCATGGTCGGGGTCTTGCCCACGAGCTGGACTCCGTCGGGCAACTGGGCGTCCTGAAAATTCATGATGGGCTCCTGGTTTGGGCGGTCTAAAATCGGTCCTGGATCAGCCAAGGGCCGATTTTTGGGGGAGTTGTTAATACCGGACAGAATATATCAATATTGCCCTAAAGGCCAAGGCTTCGGTTGTGCCTCCGAAATTGTGTCCGGCCCGAAAATGACAGCAAAACCACCTTTGCGGTTCGAATTGACGGTGGTGTAATGTCAAAAAACCGACTCGCATGGAAAGAAATCGGCAAAAACACAATTTCGGAGGCACAACCAAACTCAAGCTTCTGACTATTCTGCTGAAAGTGTACTATTGACAGTTTTGTACGTTTCGTTTATACTGTACGTATTGAGGCTTTGGCTTCGAGTGCAACTCACTGGAAGTTCAACTCATGAGAAGTTCAACTCATGAGAAGTTCAACTCATGAGAAGTTCAACTAACGGGCGAACGAGGAGCGTGACACATGACGAGATTGACGGTAAGTGCGGTGCGCGAGGCACTGTCTGACACGCTCAACCGGGCTGCGTTCGGTGGAGAGCGAATCGTGATTCATCGGCATGACAAGGACGTGGCCGTTCTGATTGGCGCCGAGGACTATGCCCGCCTGCGCGAAATGGAGAACGCCATTTATCTGGCGGCGGCCCGCAAGGCCGTGGCTGAATCCAGCGGGGAAGTTGGCTGGGAGGAAGTGAAGGCAAATATTGATGCAAAGCGCCATCTATGAGATCCGTTTGCTGCGCGAAGTAAAAAGCGTTCTGGATAGCCTGGAGACGCACGTATTTTTTGAATTGGCCAGAGATATCGATTCCCTCGCTTTTGCCCCGCGACGAGAAGATACTGACGAGTTGGGTGAGGGGTTTTGGCTATTGAGATCGAGCGGTTTTGCCATCATATACCGTATCGAAGAAGCCCGTTTGGTTCTCGTTAAGGTTGGTCGGCAGGCAGAAATATTGCTGGAGCCAAACTAGGTCAAGAACTTGGTGCATCGTGTGTTCCGGTTGTCAAACCAGGCTCCATTCCTGCCCTTCCCGCGAGGCCATTGACAGGTCATATCCAACTCCATATAATCGATGAAACCAACTGGGGGACGATATGAAGCGGATTCTCGCCTTAGCGCTGCTCTTCAGCATTTTTTTCATCGCCTCCTGTTCCGAATCACTAGACCCCGAATTTTCGTCAGGCCATGCCGTCGGCGGGATCGTGCTTCAGGCAGAAACCCCCGTTGCCAATGCCCGCGTGACTCTCGATCCCTCAAACCTGGCGCCGATCCGGAGCAATGCTGAAGGCAGGTTCGAGTTCGCGGCGGTCCCCCCAGGTGAGTACAACCTTTCGGCGCGCCGCGGTCCGGCCGCGGATTCAACCTCGGAAGCAGCCTCCGAGGTCGGTTCGGTTGTGGTCGTAGTCCAGGGAGACACGGCACTGGACCCGATCGAATTGCCCCAACCCGTAGGCGTCAATGTCGCACCGGCTGGTGCTGGGGGATTTGTCGTTTCATGGAATCGGGCCGATGCGTCGGGTTTTCGCGAATACCGCCTGTACCGCGCCGCGACGGGTGCGGCAGATAGCACGGCGGGGGAATTGGTGCACCAGGCGACATCACGCGACGACACCACCTTCACGGACCCCGGTCCCGGCGTGGAAGGCATCTCCTACCGGGTCTACAGCATCGCCGATGGTGCGACTGCGGCAAGCACAGTCGAGACTGCTGCCCTGACCTACTCCGTTGCAGGTGTCGTTTATCAGTCGGGATCACCGTTGGCAAATGCCCAGGTCGAGCTCGAACCTGAAGTGACGGTTGCCGTCCAGACAAACGCCGAGGGCCGCTACGTTTTTCTTTCCGTCCCACCCGGTGAATATCAGGTTGTGGCGCGTCGCGGGCCTGCCGTTGGTGAGTCGACGACCGAAGCTTCCGAATCCGGACGGAGCGCAGTTTCCGTGTCCGAAAATACGGAGATCGGTCCGATCGTCCTGCCCCGTCCCGTCGGTGACCTGGTGATAGATACCGGTCTTGGCGAAGTGGTTCTCGCCTGGACACGTGCCGAAGCTGACGGTTTTCGCGAGTACCGCCTGTACCGTGCCGCGATCGGTGCGGCAGACAGCACTGCCGGCGAACTGCTCTACCGCGCGACAACGATCAACGACACAACGTTCGTCGATGATGCACCCGGAGTTGACCAATGGTCCTACCGGGTTTTCGCGCTGGCGAATGGTGACCGAGCCGCGGCGAGTCCTTCGGCAACAGCTGAAGCGGAGCAAACCATCTTGCGGGTCACTGTCGACTACTCTGGCAGTGAGTTGATCGATGCGGACCACATGGTCTTCCTCAGCATCACGACGGACCCCAACCGGCTGGGCACCGATTGGTTCCGGTACATCAGGAGCAACGGGGGATCGCTCGGAATTCTGATCGAAGGAACAGAATTGGCAGACGCCCTCATTGACGGCCAGGCCTATGGGCCGTTCTACATCGGGGCGTTTGTCGACGCCTACGCTGCCTACGACGCCAGCGGGACCTGTGGGATTCCCTATCTTTCTCCCGGTGTCATCCACGGCGGGGCTGACCTCTTCGCTGAAACCATCGGGCCCGAAGCCCAGACTGTGATGATTTCAGCTGGCGAAATCACGAACGTTGCGATCAACTTCGACGGGAGGTTTCGCAGTGGTCAGGACCAGGTGCGGAGCCTCGCGGTTCCCTGGTTCGCCACCCTGCCGGTTGGTGGCCGGATCCAGATCCACGAACCTTGGTGCAACGAGATTACCAATGACGACTCTGATTGCCTTGGTCGCGACTGGCAGGCGACCAACCCAGGCGTCGTTCTGGTCGGGGATTCAAGTGTTATGACTGCGGCTGGCGTCGGGCAAACGATCATGCACAATCGCAGCGACGGTTATTGCGCAGCCCGACAGGCTGCCGGCCTGGAAGTTGTGCCCAGAGAGCCCTTCGGCGCCAGCAGCGTTCTGGCCGGTCAATCCGAGGGGCCCGGGATCACGAACGGAGCGCTGGGCACGGACCGCTCCGGCTACCATTTTACCTACACTGGCGGCATTGGCAATGCTGACGAGATCCGCCTCGACATCAACGCCGACGGCCAGATCGATATCATTGTCCGGTCGCCCTCGCCGGTGGGGATCTTCGATGACGTGACTTTTTATATCCGACCGCAGCCCGGCTGCCTGGTGGCGATGGATGCCAGCTACAACGCGGTGGCCGACTCGATCGTCCATGCGGAGATGGATTCGATAAACGGGTATCCGCCGGTCTATCCTCAATTCGGACCCTTCGCCGCTCGCCTTGCCCCTGACGAAGTCATCGACGAAAGCCTCGGGTGGACGGATGATCAGTTGACCGTGACCTATTTCGTCCGCGGAGATGACCCCCAGGTTATCGGCCCGTGGGTTGACGAAACCACGGCTGGCTACGCCGCCGTGCGAATGGGCACGCCGCCCAACGTCACTTACGGTTGGCTCGAAGTCACTGCCGATTCCTGGGTGATATCCTGGGGCGGCCAGTACGGGCCGGCTCCCTGAGAATAAGGGAGAGCCTTCAGGTCGACTCAGGAGCCGGACGATGCACTGATCGTTACAAAAAAAGAGCGCCGCCAACCGGCGACGCCCTCTCCAATCAATCAATTGCTACTTGGTCTTATCCTTCGGGAAAGCCCCATGCTGCGGCACGTTCACCGGCTCGTCCTTGATCTTCTGCAACAGAACCTCAACCGCCTTCTCCAGCTGCGGATCCCGTCCGGAGATCTCTTCGTGGGAACCCGCCACCGTTGAAGCGTTCGTCGATCAGCAGGCCTTCCTTGCGCAGGTTCGGGTAGTATCTTTTGGCCTGAACCCTGCACCAATGAGATAGGCTTCCCGCAAGTGTTCACCAGTGTCGCGTCACGTTGACGGCAAGTCTGGGATATGTCACCCTTGGCCGGATCTACCCGACAGGACTAATCGCCTCCCACCGCCTGCGGGCAAGGGGGCGTTTTGTCATCTGCGACCGCTGCTGCCTAAGCGCCCGCGCCCAATGCCGGCATCTACCGTCGGCGCCGCTCGGCGGCCACCCTGCTGCACCGGGTCATGCGGGAGAACCTGGAGACCTATCTGGCTGGTGGTGAGCAGGCTGACGCGGTCAGGGCCAATGTCCCGTTCCACGTTGAGGCAACTTATCGTCAGTATCGGAAGTGTGGGATCTTGGCGCACGGGTTTTGCCGCGTCTACTGCGCCTATTGCCGCCATGATTTCCTGGTGGCGTTTAGAGGCAAAGGCCGCGACATCTGTCCCTCCTGCGCCACCCGTCGGATGGTCAAGACGGCCGCTCACATGGTCGACAACGTGCTGCCGTGGGTTCCTTATCGCCAATGGGTTTTGTCGGTGCCGAAGCGCGTCCGCTGGCATCTGCGCACAAAACCGGAAGTGATCAGCGGCCTGCTCGGGGTATTTCTCAGGGCGGTGGAAACGCCGATCCGCCAAAATAGCCCGGATGCCCCGCCGGGTGCGAGGTTCGTTGCCGTTGCGTTCGTGCACCGTTTTGGCAGCTATCTCAATAGCCATGTCCACTTTCACGTTCTGGTGACCGATGGTGTATTCAGTGCCGACAATGATGGTGCAGCGATTTTCCACCCGGCTGTTGACCTGGATCAGGACGACCACTTTGCTGTGCAGCGGGCATCGCCGAAGGCGGGATCGCGCAGCGATTCCACATGCGCCACCGCGGCGGTGCACGCCCTGGGCACGCCCGATCGCGCCGGCGGCTGGTCGGTCGACGCGTCGGTGACGCTGCCGGCCGGTGCGACGCTGCAGGTGCTGCAGGAGACGCACCGACAGATGGGACTGGAGGATGAGCCGCCCGCAGCGGGCGCCGGCGATCGCTTCCGCAGGACCGCCGCTCGCTGCTGGGCGCTGCTTTTGGCGCGGATCTATGAATGCCTGCCCCTGCAGTGTCCGCGGTGCGGCCAGCCCATGCGGATCATCGCGTTCGACCAGGACGATGGCCGCGACGACTGGCCGGAGATGGACCAGTCGGCCGACACGCCGGGCGATCCCTGGGGCTGAACCCCGAAAGGAGACGAATGAGCGACGGGAGGCCGCGCGGAGCGGCTGCTGGGTCGGTGTGTTCACTAGCGGCGGAATTCGGGTTGGCGAGGAGTGTTTGGGCCTTGCGAGGGGCGGGCCGCGAGCCGGCAATTTGAACGGCGTGGGCAGACGTGGTACAATACGGAGATCTCACGGGCACGAGAGGGCGGATTGGGCGGTTGAAATGCCTATCCGCACGACCCTCATCACCACGGTGCAGTTTATCATGATAGCCGGCAACAACACGCCGGTTGCCTCGGTGGTCAACGGCAACGGTAACCCGGCCTCGACGGGCCAGGGCAAATCTGGGTCCCCTTCTTTGGGCGCGGTTCTGCCCACCGCTCTTATCATCGGGTTGGGTACCGGCGCCTCGCCAGTGGCGGTCGCAGCCCAGCGGAACTAGCCATATCCGCCACGCACAGAATCACTTTGCAGATACGGAGCCATAGTCATGCGCCATTTATTGATCGGGCGATCGCACCGATCCGCCGTGCGGACTGCGGGTCTCGCAGCAGTCGTCCTGCTTGTGCTGGCGCTGCCGGTCCGGCGCGCCGCCGCCGTGATCCCGTTGGATCAGTGGACCTATCATCTGGTCAGCAACGCTCATCTCCGGACTTTCAGTCTGAACTTCGGCGACGTCGACCGCGACGGGCGTACGGATATCGTGTCGGGCCGCTACTGGTACCGCAATCCCGGCGGCGATCTGCTGGGCACCTGGTCCCAGGAGAATTTTCCGTCCGGCATGAGCGTGTTTGGCGTCGCCGACGTGGACGGCGATGCGTTCACCGACGTATTCGCCCAGAAAACCGACGGCGATCTGCTGGTCTATTGGCTGGAAGCGACCGACGCCGGTGCGACGGATTGGCAGGTGACCTCTGTCGGTAGCGTCCCGCAGGCCAGCCACTTTGAAGGCGCACAGGGCTATTGCCTCGGCCAACTCGAGACCGGCGGCAGGCCCGAGGTCGTCATCGCCAGCGGCGACGGCATCTTCTACTTCCGTATTCCGGCCGACTCGGCCGACGCCGCCGCCGGCAACTGGCCGCGCGTGCACGTCCATGCGGCGCCATGGGACGAAGGGTTCGCTTTCGGCGACATTGATGGCGACGGGCAACTCGACATCGCGGCCACCACGGGCGATCTGAAAGGTGTCGTGTGGCTGCGCAATCCCGGCGACGGCTCCGAGTTGTGGGCCCTGCACGCGGTCGGCACCTTCACCGGCGCGGATTCGCTCGACCGGACCGAACTGGCCGATCTCAATGGCGACGGCCGGCTCGACATCATCGTCACTGAGGAGAATGGCCTCTCCAGTGGTGCCGAAACGATCTGGTGGCAGCAACCGGTCGATCCGGTAGGCGGCACCTGGCAGCCCCATCTCGTCACCACCTGGGGGACGACCAACAGCATGGACGTGGCCGACTTCGATCAGGACGGCGACGTCGACGTGGTCCTGGCCGAACACCGCGGCGCGCTGCGGGTGGCCATCTGGAGCAGCGACGGCGCGGGCACCTTGACCGAGCATGTGATTTCGACAGGCCGGGAAAGCCACCTGGGCGTCCGCATCTGTGACCTGGACGGCGACGGCGATCTCGACCTGGTCAGCATCGCCTGGGACACCAACCAGAACCTGCACCTGTGGCGCAACGACGCCGACCCGGCCACCGCCGTGCCGGACGTCGGCGACCTTCCCGCAGCCGGGCCGTTGGTGGAGATGGCGGCGTGGCCCAATCCCTTCAACCCCGCCGTGGAGATCACGGTGACCCTGAACGGCGAGGCGCCGCTGAGCGTGACGATCCACGACGTCGCCGGTCGACGCGTACGCGAGCTTTTCACCGGCACCGCCGCTGCCACCGTGCGCCTGCGCTGGGATGGCGTCGGGGACGATGGGCGCCGTCAGCCCAGCGGCGTGTACCTGCTGCGCGCCGTGTCCGGGGCGCAGGTTTTGTCGGACAGGCTGGTGATCCTGGAGTAGGTGCAGCCCACGCCAGCAGCATGACAGCCACCGCCGCCGCCACTTGCATCATCCCCAGCACGACCCAATGTCGCCGCATCCCGGTGAGCGGGCCCGCCAGCAACGGCACCGCCAGCCAGAATGCCGGCCACCCGTAGTCCACCAAGCGGTCCAACATGGTCCCTGCCGTCGGAGCCAGCAGTGTTGCGATCAGGCCGTAAACCAGGGCTGCCCGCATCCAGAGCGGCGCCTCCGGCCAGAGGGCGCGTACCTGGCGGCGGCGGGCCGCAAGGCCGTGGCTGAATCCAGCGGGGAAGTGGGCTGGGAGGAAGTGAAAAGCGTTCTGGATAGCCTGGAAACGCACATATTTTTTGAACTGGCCAGAGATATCGATTCCCTCGCTTTTGCCCCGAAACGAGAAGATGCTGACGAGTTGGGTGAGGGGTTTTGGCTGTTGAGATCGGGCGATTTCGCTATCATATATCGTATCGAGGAAACCCGTTTGGTTGTGGTTCTCGTTAAAGTGGGGCGGCAGGCAGAAATACTGCAGGAGCCAAACTAGGCCCATTGGAGGCCGGTTGCGCCGGTCATAGTCCCCGAAAAAAAAAGAGCGCCGCCAACCGGCGACGCCCTCTCCAATCAATTGTTACTTGGTCTTATCCTTCGGAAAAGCCCCATGCTGCGGCACGTTCACCGGCTCGTCCTTGATCTTCTGCAACAGAACCTCAACCGCCTTTTCCAGCTGCGGATCCCGTCCGGAGATCTCTTCATGCGGGAGGTTGTCGATGGGGATGGTCGGGTCGACCCCGTAGTTCTCCACATCCCAGTCGCCGTTCACGTTGAACAGGCCAAACTCGGGGAAAGTCACCGAGCCGCCATCCATCAACTGGATGCCGCGGCTGATGCCGACCAGGCCACCCCAGGTGCGGGTTCCGATCACTTCACCCAGCTCGTAGTACTTGAAGTAGTAGGGCAGGGCGTCGCCGCCACTGCCGGCGTAGCCGTTGCTGATCATCGCCATGTGACCCAGGAAGGCCGTGCCCGGCGTGCGCCAGTCCTGGCCATAACGGGGCTTCCACA
>CAZLUL010000043.1:0-21862 GCA_964562635.1 uncultured Fibrobacteraceae bacterium
GGTCTTGAAATCAAACCCCAGGTTGTGGCGGGCCGACAGCTCCCGCACCGTGCTCAGGCGCAACGAGCCATCGAGGTGAACATGCAGTTCGGCCTTGGGCAGGGCGTGCAGAAACTTGAGGGTGGGACGGGTGCCCGTGTTCGGGCCGGCTGGTTCACTCATGGCGTTTTCCTCCGCCGGGGGTTGGCGCAAGCGCCGCAACCGGCTCAAAAATTCTGGGCGTTGTTTGCAGGTCGTTAATTCCAGATAAAGCAAACCTACAGGCTAAGAAACCTGTAGGCAAAAAATTATCGATGCGGGCGAAGACAGTTTCTCCAGTGTACAGAAGGCGACTCAAACCCCTGAGACCTTTAAAACAACTTCGAATTCTTCACGAGAATCCAGCCAAGACCCTGTGAAAACCCGCATCGAAAAGTGCGAAATGGAGACAACCGTACACCCCTCGGTGAACCGGGAGGATCAAGAAGATCTCCACCTCTCAACTTAGTATACCGAAAGCCAGACCCTAAACGCAAGGGTCATATTCAACATTTTGCCCGGTTTGCGATGTTTTTATCACCTTGTCCGATGGGGGCATTTGGCCCCCTTTTGGCCCTATTTCACAACCGATTGGACAAGTCTGGACCCAAACTGTATATTCTCACACACCACCCCAGACGGCTTAATTGGAGTCTATTCGTGAGGAGATCGCAAATGTCTCAGGGAATCCATCCCAGGGTTCGGTATGCTGTTGTTATGACGGTCCTTTGCGGGACCTTCCTGTTTGCAATGGCCGCTTCGGCCGGGACCACTCCTGCCGGTCAATGGGTAGGCGAGGTCAAGACGCCCGAAGGCGACAAGGTTGATATCAACCTGAGCCTCAGCAAGGAAGGCAGCACGTGGTCCGGAACCCTCGAGGACCCGACCATGGGCGAGACCATCGTCTCGAATCTCAAAGTCACCGAGACCAGGGTCAGCTTCACCTTCAAGCCCGCCAGCGCCCCCTTCCCCCTGCACTTCAGTGGCTCCTACGTCGCCGGAGATGACCGGGTGACGGGCACGTTCTCCCTCCACGGCAACAGTCGCTTCGTCCGGTTCAAACGTGTGCCCGGATCGGAAGTGGTGGCCGGTGCGGCCAACGCCGAGCCCAAGGTTCCCGCCCGCATCCGGCACGACTACAAATTTGGTCTCACCGGTCGGTTCAACTACTGGCTGGCCCTGCGTGTGACCCAGGACGACGTGCTGACCATGAACGACCTGACGGTGGGCACGCCCAATTTCGACGCCACTTTCAAGTGGTTCGTCATGGATCAGTTCAACGTCTTCTTCCGCTATTATCAAGGCGGCTTCAATTACACCGACGACCCCCTGAAGCTGGAGCCCTTCACGGGCCTCGGTTTGTCAGGTAATTCCCATCTGACATTGGACGGCATGGAGATCGGGGTCATGGGTTACCTGGGCAACATCATGGTGCCCAACAGCAAGTTCAACCCCTACCTGACCGGCACGCTGGGCCAGACGAGCTGGTCGTTGAACAAGAACGGCAGGGGCTCCGAGCCCATCAGCGATGGCCTGTACGCTTTTGAAGGCGACGACCTCGCGGTGTCCTTTGGTATCGGTACGGAATACGAGATCACGCAAAAAATGGCCCTCGAGTTCGAATGGGCCTGGCGTTATTTTCTGACCGAAGACGAGGATAAATGGCCGGATTCCGAAACGGTTTGGAGCAATAGCCACGCCTGGAGCTTGTCGGCTGGATTCACCATCGGTTTCTGATCCGGTCGCTGACCGCTCGCATTCGAATTGGGCCGCTGCCTCAGGGCAGCGGCCTTTTTTTGCACATTCTATTGTGTGTTCGGCCGGGTGGCGTACCACCACAGATCCGTCAGCGGCAGGATCGGCAGGTCGGGTGCTTCGAGAGCCAGGCCGTCGGCGATCTGGCCGAGACAGCCGGGATTGGTGGTCACCACCAGATCGGCGCCGGTGGCGGCCAGATCGACGGCCTTGCGGCGGGCCAGATCAGCGGACATGTCCGGATAGCGCAGACCCCAGGCTCCCCCACTGCCGCAACACACCTCTTTTTCGGTGGCTTCACACCAGCTCAAGTCCGGGATCGAGGCCAACAGGTGGCGGGGGGCAGTCATGATGCCCTGCCCGTGCCGGGCATGACACGGGTCGTGAAAGGCCACTCGCAAAGGAACCGAACGCCGGGCAGGCAGGCCGGAGGTCGCCAGCAATTCCACCGCATCAACCACCCGGGAGGCGAACTCGGATCCGTAGGTTTTGAGTTCGTACCCACAGCCCGCCGCCTCCACGACGATGGGGCCCTGGACGGCCCCGACTGGCCGCCCAAAGGCTGTTTCATTGCGCCGCTGCAGCAGCGCCGCCCGTCCGGGCCGGCCCGTGTGGGCGGCCAGGGCGCCGCAGCAATCCTGTCCGGTTGGGTGGCTGATCGCGTAGCCCGCGCTGGTCAACACATCGATCAGGCGGCGACTGGTCGCTGGCAAGAGACCGGCGTTGGCGCAGCCACTGAAAAACATCAGGTCTCGTTCGCCCGCGACCGACTCCACCGCAGCCGGAGCGCCCGACCCGGCCCCAGCCGCCCGTCCCGAGCGCGCGATCAAACTGTCCAGGTGGCGCACCAAATCCGCATCGCCGGCAGGGCTCTGGGGCATGCTGCCCAGCAGTCGTGACAAGCGGGCCACCGGCGCCGGACCGCCAGCCATTTTTTGGCGCCAGGTACTGCCCAGCACGGTCTCGAAAACCTGACGGGCCGCACCGCCGGCTTGCCCCAGCAGGCGCAGAAATCCCGGCGCATCCAGACGGCGCAGAATTGGCTCCGGCACCGCTGAAGCCGGGCGTCCGGGCTGCGCTCCCCCACTCCAGTCGGCCGCCAGATGTTGGCCGTGCGCCAGCAGTGCAAACGGCACCCCACTGGGACAAACCGTTTCGCAGGCCTGGCACCCGATGCATTGGTCGAAGGCCGCGAGATAGGAATCCGGCGGCGAGCCTTCGCCACGTTCCAGCAAATCGCCCAGCAATTGCAACCGGCCGCGCGGCGACTGCACTTCGTTGCCCGAAGCGAGATAGGTAGCGCAATGGGGCAGGCACAGACCGCACTGCACGCAACCGCGCAGCAGGTCAGCCAAAGGTGTTTGCAGCTCACTCATCGCTGGCCTCCTTCGAAGCCAGCCAGGCCGGGCAAGGCAGGGCACCGTCGGGGTCGAACACATTTTTCAAGCCCTGCAGAATGGGCAAAGGAACGCCAGGGGTTGGCCTCGACAGGCCGGTCAAGGCCCCCTTGGAGGTGACCATTTCCGACCGCCAACAGCTCTCAGAGGGCAAGGCATCCGGCGTCCAGGTGAGGCCCGACTGGGCCTGGCGCAAGTGCCGGTCGGCAGAGTCCAGACCATTGTCGGTCGTCAGTTGAGTGGTACACGGGGCCAGAGAGTTCCACTGAGGTGAAGACAGCAGCCAGGGTGGCAGTTCGCTGCCGGCCAGCCACCCAGCCATTTCCGCGAAGGGACCGGCCTGTGCGACCGTCACTTGCCAACCGTCCGGGCTCAAGCACGCCGCCAGGTCGTCCCGGGCCTGCCCCAGGTCCCAGGGGCGATCCCGACCGGTGATCAAGACGAACACTCCCTCGTCAGGATCGACGGCGACCTGGGCCTCGGCCAAGCCATCGTTTCTGGTGGCCAGCCAGGCCCAGAGCGGAGACAAATCTGTCGCGGACCCCACCAGCTTGAGCACCAACGCCCGCTCCGGTCGCGGCCGCAGGGCAAAGGTGGCCGCCAGGTGGCGCACGAAAAGGCCACCGGAGCCGCACAACATCTGAGGCAGACCGTAGCCCGCTACGTTCTTGAAAACCGGGGCGCCGCTGTGGAAGAGTTGGCCATCGCCGGTGGCGGCCCAACTCTCGAGCAGAAAATCACGGGCCGTGCCCGAGGCAAACAACGAGGGGCCGGGCACCAAATGGTCCAGCAGTTCGGCCACGGTCGGGTCGTGGCCCAGGCCATAGGCCTCGGCCTGGCCCGGCAGGCCGACGGGCAACCAGAAGCCGCGCGCCAGGGCCTGCTCCTGAATCGCCGACAGGCGGGTGGCCGCCGGCGCGGTCACCGTCAGACTTTCCCACGCAAAAGTGACAGTCTCGGGTATCGCCTTCAGCGGAGCGTACTGCGCTGCCGGATCCGGCAACAGCTTACCCGGGTTCAGCAAGCCGACCGGGTCAAAAATGTGTTTGATATCCTGATGCAGGCGGGCTGTAACCGCGTCCATCTGCCAGGGCAAGACATGCAGTTTTTCGATCCCGACCCCGTGCTCGCCGGTGGCGCTGCCGCCGCGGGCAAGGGCCGCGCCAATGATTTCGTCGGCGGCGGTGTGGGCGCGCCGGGTGGCCTCGGGATCCCGGTCGTCGTAGTGCACCCCCGGATGCAGATTGCCATCGCCGGCATGAAAGGCGGTGGCCACTTCAACGTTGTGGCGAGTCTTGATCGTCTGGATTTCCCGCACCAGGCCAGGCAGGTGTCCCAAGGGCACCACCACATCCATGGTCACGTAACTGGGAGCCAGACGACCCACCGCGCCGAATGCCTTCTTGCGGCACTTCCACAATTCGGCGCGCTCGTCGTCATCGGCAGCCTGCCGCACCTCGCGGGCGCCGGCCTCACGCAACAATGTTTCGGCCCGAGTGCCATCTTCGGTCACCTCGGCGACCGTGCCGTTGAATTCGACGATCATGGCCGCTTCCACGTCGGTGGGGAAACCAAAACTGAAGGCGGCTTCGACCGCGATCAGCATGGACTGGTCCACCATTTCCACCGCGACCGGCAACAGGCCCTGACCCAAAAGTTTGACCACCGCCAGGGTGGCCTCGTCCAGGACCGGAAAGAAGGCCAACAGGGTACTGACCGAGGCGGGGTCGGACACGAGTTTGAGGTCAGCGGTGGTCACGATGCCGAGGGTGCCCTCGCTGCCGCACAGCAGGCTGACGAGATCCAGGCCGCGCTGGCCGGTCGTACCCTCGCCGGTCTGGTGCTGTTGCCCATCGGCCCCCACCCATTCCAAGCGCCTCAGGTGCCGAAGGGTGACACCGTGCCGCAAGCAATGCGGACCGCCCGCATTTTCGGCGATATTGCCACCGATGGCGGACGCCGATTGGCTCGAAGGGTCGGGCGCAAAATGAAACGAAAAGGGCTTGGCGTGGGTCGAGACTTTCTCGTTCAGCACACCGACTTCGACCTGCACGCTGCCCCAAGCGGCATTGACTGCGCCCATTTTTTGCAGGCGGCCCGTGGCCAGGACCAGAGAACCATCCGGCGGCAAGGCGCCACCACTGAGGCCGGTGCCGCTGCCGCGGGCCACGACCGGCACACCGGCTGCGGCGCAGATCGCCATGACCTGGACGACTTCCTGGGGTGTTGCGGGCAGGGCCACACCCCGCGGCAGGCCCAGTGTCATGTGGGACGCGTCCCGGGCGTATATATATCGGGCGGCCTCATCATCCAGGTAGCCTTCGGCCCCCAGCACGGCCCGCAGCACGTCCCGCAACCGCTCGCTCAGTCGGTCCTGACCACTCATGGGCCACCCCCATGCAAGGGCCGTCCGGCAGCGGCCAACAAGGCCTCGCCCAAAGCTTCACTCAAAGTCGGATGCGGGTGAATGACCTCGGCCCAGGTTTCCAGATCGGCGCCAAAGCCGAAAGCCGTGGTGGCTGCAGCGATCATCTCGGTCACCCGGGCGCCCACCATGTGCACGCCCAGCACCTGACCAGACTCCTGATCACTGACCACTTTGATGAAACCGCGGGGTTCGTTCAGGATCGAGGCCTTGCCCAGGGCGCTGAAGGGGAACCGGCCACACTTCACCAGGTGTCCGGCCTGCCGGGCCGCGGTTTCCGTCAGCCCCACCGAGGCCACCTCGGGGTGGCTGTAGAGGCAGGACGGCACGCGATTATAGCGCACGGGCGCCACGGTTTGCCCGGCCGCATGATTGACCGCCACCAACGCTTCGTGGCTGGCCACATGGGCCAACTGGGGCGTGGGCACGATATCGCCGATGGCATACAGACCCTCTTGGGGGGTTTGCATCGCGCTGTCGACCTGCAGATAGCCCCGGCGATCGACAACCACCTCTACGGTATCGAGGCCCAGATCCCGGGTCAAAGGGCGGCGGCCCACGGCGGCCAAAAGGCAAGCGGCCTCGACTTCGGTCCGCACCCCGGTCGCGCGGTCATCCAGCACACATTTCACGCCTTCAGCTGTCGTTGTGATTTCCCGGGCCCGGGTGCTGGTGCAAATCTTCATTCCCTGGCGCTTGAGTGCCTGGGCCACTTCGGCGGCACAATCGGTGTCCTCCAGGGGCAGCACCTGGGCCTCAATCTCAATCAAGGTCACGCGGCAGCCAAAGGTTTGCATGACCGACGCCAACTCCACACCGACCGCCCCGGCGCCCAGCACGATCATCGAAGCGGGCACTTCGGCCCATGCCAACAAGTGATCACTGTTCAGGATGTGGTGGCCGTCGACTTCGACGCCCGGCAATCCGGCGGGAGTCGAACCGGTGGCCAGGACAATTTTGGGCGCCGTCAGCACCGGCGGCACGTCTTGGCCTTCAATCAGGACCCGACCGGGGCCAGAGAGACGGCCGTAGCCGCGCAGGACGGTGACCTCAGCTTCCTTGAGCAGCAGCGCCACGCCCTTGCTGCCCTTAACGGTGGCCAGGGAGCGACGTTTTTGGATCCTGGTCCAATCGAAGGTGGCTTCGGGCACATCGATCCCAAAAGTGCGCGCGCCCTTGCTGCACAGGCGCCACACCTCGGCGGCGTGCAGCAGGGCCTTGGTCGGGATGCAGCCGCGCAGCAGGCAGGTGCCGCCAAGTTGCTCGTCTTTTTCGATCAGGGCCGTGCGCAGGCCCAGTTGGGCGCCACGCAGGGCCGCCACGTAACCGCCTGGTCCGCCGCCAATAACGATGAGGTCGAAGTCCGTGGTCATGTTCACATCCTGCCTTCAGGTCACCGGTGGTTGCTATTGGTCCATAATCGCCCCCCGTCCGGTAATTTGCCACCGGATTCAGCGAGATCGGGACTGCGCCGCCACATTGACGGACCCCCCTGAACCTTTTATTGTAGGACCTGCAATCCTAGCCACTGAATCATCTGGATACGCCCCTTACTGGAGGAACCATGAAGATTGCCGTGTGTGTGAAACAGGTTCCCGACTCGGAGACCCGGATCACTCTGGCTGCGCCCGCTGCGCAACTGGACGAATCCGGCTTCACCCGGGTCCTGAACCCCTACGACGCCTATGCCGTCGAAGAAGCTGTAAAGATCAAGGAAGCTGGCGGCGAGGTCGAAGTGACGGCCATCATCGCGGGTCCCGAGACGGTCAAGGAAACCTTGAAAAAGGACTGCCTGGCTGTCGGTTGTGACAAGGCAATCATCTTCAGTGACCCCGAGCTCATCGGTGCCGACGAGATGGCTTTGGCCACCGCCATGGCTGCGGTCATCAAGCGCGATGGCTATGACCTGGTTCTGACGGGCCTCAAGGCCATCGACAACGACAGTGGTCAGCTGGGCATCATCCTGGCTGAGATGCTGGATATGGCTCACGTTTCGAGCATTACCAAGCTGGACCTGGCCGAGGGCAGCCTGACGGCGGAGCGCGAGATCGAAGGCGGCAAGGAAATCGTCGAGGCGTCCCTGCCCGCGGTGCTCACCTGCCAGAAGGGTTTGAACGAGCCCCGACTGCCGAGCCTGCCGAACATCATGAAGGCCGGCATGAAGCCCATGGAGACGGTGACCTGTGCCGATCTGGGCATCGAACTGCCGACCAGCCTGGCGACGGTCAAGACGTACACTCCCCCGCCCGCGCGTGGCGAGTGCAAACTGATCGACGCCGAAGATCCCGCCGCGGCGGCCAAGGAACTGGCCCGCCTGCTCAACGAAGAAGCCAAAGTCATTTAACCTGAGAAGGAGGAAAGTCATGCCGAACATTGCTGTTTTTATTGAACAACGCGACGGCGCCTTCAAGAAGGTTGCCTGGCAGATGATTTCCGAAGCCCGCCGCCTGGCCGATGCCAGCGGTGGCGAAGTCTGGGGTGTGGTTGTCGGTGGCGATGCTGCCGCCGCAGGCGCCGAAGCCGGAAAATATGGAGCCGACAAGGTTTTCGCCGCCAGCGGCGACGAACTGGCGTTTTACAACAGCGAGCTTTACGGAACGGCCCTCGCGGCGTTCTGCAAAGCCCAGAGTCCGGACCTGTTGCTGGTCGGTTCAACCGCCATGGGCAAGGACCTCGGACCCAAAGTGGCCGCCAAGCTGGCTTGCGCCTGCATCAGCGACGCGGTGGGCCTGAAGTATGAAGGTGGCTGGGAAGTGCGCCGTCCGGTTTTTGCCGGCAAATGCTTCACTGACGTGACTCCGACCACGGCCATGGCCGTCGTCGGCATCCGGCCCAACGCTTTCATTCTGGCCGAAAAACCCGGTAGTGGCACCGTGGAAAGCTTTGATGCGGGCACCGCCGGGGTCACCCCCAAGGCCGTGGTCAAGAGTATCGAGGCCAGCACCGGTGGCAAGGTCGAGTTGACCGAGGCCGAGATCGTCGTCAGTGGCGGCCGGGGCATCAAGGGTGCCGAGCACTACGCCCTGATCGAAAAACTGGCCGATGCCTTGGGCGCAGCCTCGGGCGCGAGCCGGGCCATCGTCGACGCCGAATGGGTCGAATATTCCCACCAGGTGGGCCAGACGGGCAAGACCGTCGGACCCAACCTGTATATCGCCTGCGGCATCAGCGGCGCTATCCAGCATCTGGCGGGCATGAGCAGCAGCAAGTGCATCGTGGCGATCAACAAGGACGCGGCCGCGCCCATCTTCAAGGTGGCCGACTATGGCATCGTGGCCGACTTGTTTGACGTGGTGCCGGCGCTGACCGACGAGGTCGGAAAAATCAGGGGCTAACTGCCGCTGAAGTCTGCTATAATTGGTGTCAACAGACAGGGTTGCCCCGGTACTGCCGGGGCAATTCCTCTACAGCCCACTGGTCCTTTACATACCACTGGCCAACGATCTGGATGCCCTGCATGCCCCCCACATCTCCCAAAGTCCTGGCCGCAACGTGGAATTGGCGCCAGCCGAAGCCCGAGGCCCCGGCGCCGGCGAAAAGCCTGCGGCGGGCCGCGGTGTTGCAGGCCCTGGTCATGAGCGTGGTCTCGGCCCTGTTGCAGTACGGGCTGGGGCATGTGCTGGCCGGACGCATCGTCGCCGGGTTGGCCCTGCTGGTGTTGGTTTTGGGAATTTTCATACCGGCTGCCTACCGACCGCTGCATGCCTTTGGCCAAACCCTTGGCCGGTGGGTTGGCACCGCCCTGACCTACCTGTTGCTGGTGCCTTTTTTCTTCCTCTTTTTTGCCCCGGTTGCGCTTTGGTTGCGCCTGCGCGGCCGCGACCCACTGCACCGCACGTTCCGCGATCCACAATGGACCTACTGGATCAGCCGCCAGCAACAAGCCGCGGACCACAACATCAAGCGCCTGTTTCTGCAGGAAGACCGCGCCGCCCGAGTTGCCCTGCGTGAGGTCGGCAGCCTGCCTGACCGTGAGCCCGGGGCGCGCTCATGAACATCCTGGGGATCAGCGCTTTTTACCACGACTCGGCCGCCTGCCTGCTGCAGGATGGCCGCCTGGTGGCCGCCGCCCAGGAAGAACGCTTCACGCGGCGCAAACACGATCCCGGTTTTCCCTTGCAGGCCGTGCGCTTCTGCCTGGCCGAAGGTGATGTGGCCAAAGACGACATCGATGTGGTCGTTTTCTACGACAAGCCCATGACCAAATTCAGCCGCATCGCCAAGACCTATTTCGCCACCGCCCCCCGCGGCTTGCGCCCCTTCCTGATGGCGATGCCGGTTTGGCTGCGCGAAAAACTCTGGATCCCCGCCGACATCGACGCAGCCCTGCGCGCAGCCGGGGCCGGGCAGGCCAAGGCGCAGTATTTTTGCGAGCATCATCAGTCCCACGCCGCCAGCGCCTTCTTCCCCAGCCCGTACCAGTCGGCCGCCGTGCTCACCCTCGACGGGGTTGGCGAATGGGCCACCACCAGCCTGGCCCACGGCCGGGACAATCGGTTGGATATGCTGGAAGAATTGCACTTCCCCCACTCGCTGGGCCTGCTCTATTCGGCCTTTACGTATTTCACCGGCTTTCGGGTCAATTCGGGCGAGTACAAATTGATGGGACTGGCGCCCTACGGCCAACCGATTTACGCCGATCTGATCCGCGAGAAGTTGATGGACATCCGGGACGACGGCTCGTTTGCCCTGAACATGGAATACTTCGGTTTCCACGACGACCTGCGCATGACCAACGACAAGTTCGCCGAGCTCTTTGGCGGTCCCGCCCGAGCGCCCGAGTCGGACACCACGCGGCGGGAGATGGACCTGGCGCGCTCGGTACAAGTGGTGACCGAAGAGATCGTGCTCAAGCAGGTGGCCCATGCCCACAAGGTGACCGGCGAGAAGAACCTGTGCCTGGCCGGCGGCGTGGCGCTCAACTGCGTGGCCAACGGCAGAATCATCCGCGAAGGGCCCTTCGAA
Source organism: uncultured Fibrobacteraceae bacterium (assembly GCA_964562635.1). Classification (GTDB taxonomy): domain Bacteria; phylum Krumholzibacteriota; class Krumholzibacteriia; order LZORAL124-64-63; family LZORAL124-64-63; genus JAGRNP01. The sequence continues at coordinate 10,561 of CAZLUL010000043.1, forward strand.
AATGTCTGGATCCAGCCCGCGGCCGGTGATGCCGGTGGCGCCCTGGGTGCCGCGATGCACGTTTGGCACCAGGTGCAGAACAACCCGCGTCAGGCCGATGGGCAGCGCGACAGCATGGCCGGCGCCTACCTCGGGCCCCGGTATGACGACGACGAAATCGCCGCTTGGCTCACCGAGCGCGGCTACCCTTTCGAGACCTTCGCCGACGATGACCTGGCCGACAAGGCCGCCGAGTTGATTGCCGACCAGAATGTTGTGGGGCTCTTCCAGGGTCGGATGGAATTTGGACCGCGCGCCCTGGGCAACCGCTCCATCGTGGGCGATGCCCGCTCGCCGCAGATGCAGTCGGTGCTGAACCTGAAGATCAAGTACCGCGAAAGCTTCCGGCCCTTTGCGCCCTCTTGTGTCGAAGAGCGCATTGGCGAATATTTCGACATCGACCGGCCCTCGCCCTACATGCTGCTGGTCGCCCAGGTGCGCCAGGAACGATGCCTGCCGCCGGCCGGGGACACCGAGAGCAATGATCTTTTTGCCCGTGTTTCGCAGCCCCGGTCGGATATCCCGGCCATCACCCACGTCGACTACTCGGCCCGCATCCAGTCGGTCAGTGCGGAGACCAACCCCCGTTACCACGAGATCATTGACCGCTTTGCCGACCGCACCGGATATGGCATCATCATCAACACGTCGTTCAACGTGCGGGGCGAACCGATCGTCTGCACGCCCGAAGACGCCTACCGCTGTTTCATGCGCACGGAGATGGACTGGCTGGTGTTGGGCAATCACGTTCTGGACAAGAAGGCCCAGCAGTCAACCGACGAAGCGGCCGAAAATTGGCAGGAAGAATTTCCCCTCGATTGAGGGGGCTGTGAAAGGTTTGGCTGTGCACAGGTTTCTCTATATCGGCAAGTTCTTCGGCGAGCTGTTTGCGTTTGCCAAGCAGAACAAGGCCTGGTGGATTGTGCCGATGGTCATTGTCCTGCTTGTGCTCGGCTCGTTGATTATCACGGGTCAGGCCGTCGCGCCATTCATCTACACACTGTTCTAGGCCGACAACCCCTCAAAAAACAGGGGCCGATCCGGTCCGGATCAGCCCCTCGTTATTGGTCGGATTCTTGCCGAATCCCCCTGCTCCCGCGCAAGCTCCTAGAGCTCAGAGAGCAACGCTTTCTTCAAACCACCATTGGCCGGTTTCTCGCCGAACCACACGGTCCACAAGGCCTGGGTGAACGAGAAGTCGGCGATGACCCCTTTTTCTTCGCCATTCAAATTCGTGGTCAGGCCTTGGCCCGGCACGTAGGTGAAGATCAACACATCATTCTCCTGGGCATCGTTGACGAAGTACCCGAAAAAGGTTTCCATTTCGGCAGCGAAGGCCGAGGTGTCGTCATAATTTTTTTCGATGACTTCCTGGAAGCTCTTGATCAGCTTTTCGCGGCTGAAGCCCCGGCGCAGATCCATGCGCAACTGCTTGGGCGCATCGACGGTCAGCAGGCTGACACCTTGGTCATCAGCCAAAACGGTGCCTTCGGCGACATAGGAAACGATGGTGTACACATCGACCTTCAGCATGGTCTTTTCGCGCAGGCCCACCCCTGTCGCGGTCAAATCGTGTTTTTCGCCACCGATTTCAAGGGCAACCTTGTCTGGGTACTCAGTCTTTGTCTTGGGCTCTACGACCGCGTTGGCGGCCAACGGCAAGATCATCAAAACAAATGAAATAAGACTGATCGTCCGCAATAATTTGGACATGATGGAATCTCCTGCACGATGGGGTTCAAATCGGTCCGGTGAAAATCCAACCGGTCTTGGCAGACTACCTTGGTCCATCCTTTTGCGCAAGCAAAAGGCCGCCCCCCTGGGGGGACGTTCTTCAAGGCCAAGTCAGGCTTTAAGTTCCACCTGAATCGGTTCAGAAGGTGCCAAAACAGCAACTCCCAAGGCTAGCGTCGGCCACCACCATGACCACCACCGCGACCATTGCGACCGCCCCGCGGCCGCCTCACTGATGGTCCACTCGTTTTCTCCATTGCACAATTTGAATTCGATCTTCACTACGTGGGTCAAATGACACGCCACGGCACACATCCTGCTTTTCACCAGCGACACTGGCACCAGTCTGAACTGATTTGTCGCAAAACCGCTCCGAAGGATACGATTCTTGCCTGCATACAGCCCACAAACCCCATCTGGCGCCTCTGCTTCCGGTTTGCTTTGCCTGGCGATGATTGTCCGGGATGGTGGCCAGAATCTGGCCCCTTTGTTGGCCAGCGCCCAGCCCTGGGTCGATGAAATCATCATTGGCGACACCGGCAGTGTTGACGGAAGCGACACTGTGGCCCGCTCTCTTGGCGCCCAGGTCCACGATATCCCTTGGCAGGATGATTTTTCGTCTGCCCGCAATCACATGCTCGATTTTTGCCGCTGTGCCTGGATTCTGGTCCTCGATGCCGACGAAATATTCTGCGAAGCCGACTGGCAGGACCTGAGGCAGTGGGTCGAACAAATGGAGTCCGAACAACGCTTTCAAGCCGGCAGCATCACCACGCGCAACTACCTGCATGACCGCCACGGACGTGGCTGGGTGCCCGTTCCGGCCGACGACCCCCACGGGCTGCCCGGCGGAGCGCCGGCGGCCGGCTATATCGCCTCGACCAAGGTGCGCCTGTTTCCCAATCGGCCGGGCGTCCGGTTTCGGGGCCAGATCCATGAGACAGTCGAAGCCAGCCTTTGGGAAGCCCACATCCCGGTCGTGGATCTGCCCTGGCCAGTGCACCACTTCGGATATTTTGCGCCCCGGACCGAAAAGAACAAACGTTACCTGCACTTAGCCCACCTGAAGACCGCTGACCAACCTCATGACGCCCAGGCCTGGGCCGAGTTGGCCGATTGCGCCATCGCCAGCGAGGACCAGCAGCAAGCCCTGGTCGCCATAGAACGGTCGGTCGTTCTGGACCCTGACCACCCCGAACACCGCCTGACGGCCGGTTGGTTGCAATACGTGGCCGAAGATCATGTGCGGGCCGACATCCACCTGGCAACCATCGGCGGCATGCCGGAAGTGGACCCTCTCGTATTGGCCGAGGCAGCCCACCTGCGGGCCCAGATTGCCATCAAGCGCGATCGGCCACAGGCCGCTGTGCCCCTGTTGGCTACCGCCGTGCGGATGTATCCCGACAATGGTCATTTCCAAAATACCCTGGGGACCCTGCATATGGTTTTGGGCCGAGGCAACGAGGCTGTCCGGGCCCTTGAGCGGGCCAGCCAATTGTTGGACTCATCAGCCGAGCCGTGCCTGAATCTGGCCCTCTTGATGGAGAGCGCCAATAAGCCGGAATTGGCCGCAGCCCACTACGCCGAGGCTCTGCGCCGTGATCCAGCCAGCAGCCAGGCGGCAGAAGGCATCAAAAAAACCACCCTCGTTCCGGTGACCGGATAACGAGGGTGGCTGTCTGAAACGGTCGGTCGGGTTCGGTCAGTCCGAACCCATCAATGACCCGGCATTTCTATTGAATCTTTTTCCAGACCGCGCTCATGTTCATCCCGCCGGCTTCGGCGATCTGGGCGTGCTTGCGGGCGTTTTCGGTATCACCCAGATTGCTGCAGGCGATGCCCATGTAGGCGTGGGCCAACATGTTGTTCTTGTCCAGCTCCAGGGCTTTGGCACACGCCGACTTGCCGGCGTCGTACTGGCCAAACCGACAGAACAGGCGCCCCTGACGGGCGTAAGCCTCGGAGGCGTCCGGATCCATGGTCAGCACCTGGCCATAAGTCGTGAAGGCTTCACGCAGTTTGTCCTGCTTTTCAAAAACCTGGCCTAGGGCCAGCCACAGGTCGACGTTGTCATCGGTCTCGGAAATGAACTTCAGGCATTCCTCTTCGGCTTCGGCAACCTTGTTCTGCTCCACCAGCCCGCCCACGATTCTCACCTTGGGCAGGATCTGCTCCGGAGCCAGCGTGCAGGCGGTGCGGAAACTTTCCATGCCCGACTTGGGCCAGCCGAGGCGAAAATAAATCTCCCCCATGCGCACATGCGCATCCACGTATTGCGGATTCAGCGCGAGGGCTTCGCGGGTGACAGACTCGGCCCGGGCCAGACGGTTCTGGGCTTCGTAGACCTCGCCCAAAGCCACCAGCAAAGACGGCGATGAAGTGGCTTTGTTGCGGCCGATCTCGAGGACTTCTTCGGCCTCTTTGAGATCGCCGTTGTTGCGCAGGAATTCGGCATAAGCCACATAGGAATCTGGATTGGCCGGATCTTCGGCGATCTGGACCTGGCCGTCGACACGGCTGGCAATCTCGGCGGCGCCGGCGAAAGACGCGGTCAATCCGGCCAGCAGCAAGACCAGGCCGGGCAAAAACCCAAGCCGGACCGTGCGGCGGGATCGTGACGAGATGATGAATGGCATGAAATTCTCCCCAAAGCTGGATGCAAACTCTATCCCCCCGGTGGCAATATGCCTTGCGAGAGGTTTCCAATCGTCGCCCGTCGCTCCCGATGGGGGGCAGGACGGATTCCTTCATGATTGCCGTATCAAGTTTGATGCCACGCGAACGAGTCAGGCACGCTAGGTAATAATTCACCCCATCTGGCCCGTAGTGCCCCCTGGGCACCCTTGCCACCCTCGAACCTCAAAAAACAGGGGCCACCCCTGAAGGCGGCCCCGGCAATCATTGCCCCGACCCGGAAACCCAGGTCACCGGCGCCAGAGGGCGTGTCTAGCAGGCGTGTCAAGAAGGTCTGTCAGCCCATCATTTTTTCGGCTTTGGCCAGGCCGCTATCGGCCTCGTCCACCAGGTCCTGCAGAATCTCCCGCAGGGGCTGCACCTTCTTGAGCATGCCGACGGACTGCCCGGCCATCAGGGAACCGTGTTCCACATCGCCATCGACCGCCGCGTTGCGCAACGAGCCCACCCAATACTCTTCCACCTTGAACTGGGCATCCTGGCGGGTGAGTTCGCCACTGGCCAGTCTATCCAGCAAGTCCAATTGGATCTCGCCAAAATGAGTCATGGCGTGGTTGTTCAACGCCCGCACTGAAACCACCGGCAGTTTGAGGCTGTACTGGGGTGTGGATATGGCTTCGCGGGCCCGGGCTCTGGCGAACACTTCCTTGAACTTGTCGTGGGCGTTGCATTCCTCGGCCATGACAAAGCGCGTGCCCATCTGGGCCCCGGCGGCTCCCATCAAACCCAGGTGGGCGATCATGCGACCACTGGAGATTCCGCCGGCCACGAAGGTCGGCGTGTCTTCGAAGTTGAACAGGATTTCCTGCAGCAGCACCATGGTCGAGACGTGGCCGATGTGGCCCCCGGCTTCACTGCCTTCAAGAATCAGGGCATCGGCACCATAGCTGATCATGCGCTTGGCGATGGAACTGGTCGAAGCGAAGCACAGCACCTTGGCCCCGCTGGCCTTCGCTTTTTCGACTTCGGAGCCGCGGGGCAATGAGCCGGCGAAAACGATGTGGCCCACTTTTTCCTGACACAGAATGTCCAGGTGTTCCAGATAATTTGGGGCAATGGTGATCACGTTGCCGGCAAAAGGTTGGTCGGTCAATTCGCGGGTCTTGTTCACATACTCGTGGAACAAATCGGGCGGCATGTTGCCGGCGGCCAAAACACCGAAGGCCCCCAGGTTGCTCATGCGGCTGACCAGGTCCGGATCGCTGATCCAGGTCATGGCCCCGCACATGATGGGCAGTTCGGTGCCGAGGAAATCCTTTCCCCTGCTCCAGATCCGGTTCAGGCGGTCGGTGGACCGGACGGGATCGTGAGAGCTCATTATAGTCCTCCTGATCGGTATTAACCCAAAACGGCCCGATTTCCCCGGGCCGGAATCCTTGATTGATCCCCTCTATAACAGAAGAATCGGGTTTGTGCAACCCAAGGCGCAAAGCCCAAGCCGCAAAGCACTGGGTTGCCCAAATTGGCCTTCACCGCCGATCAGGCGTCATCCAGATTAGCCAACATCACTTCGGCAATATCGCGGACCTTCAGGGTTTCCGAGCGGTCGGTTTCCTTGATCGCGTCGCTCATCATCGTCAGGCAGAACGGGCACGCGGTGCACACTTCGTCGGCCCCGGTTGCGGCCGCTTCGTCAATGCGGTTGTGATTGATGCGCGAACCGATGTCCTCTTCCATGAACATGCGGCCACCGCCAGCACCGCAACAGAAGCCTTCACGCTTGTTGCGGGGCATCTCAACCTGCTTGATCGAATCAATGGTGCCGATCACGTCACGCGGTGCTTCGTAGATGTCATTGTGACGCCCGAGATAACACGAGTCGTGGTAGGTCACCGTCAGATTCTCGTAGTTGGTCATCTTCAGTTTGCCCTCTTTGACCAGGTCACTCAGCACCTCGCTGTGGTGCAGCACTTCAACCTTGTCCAAACCAAAGTCCGGATATTCGTTGGCGATGCTGTTGAAACAGTGCGGACAGGCCGTGATGACCTTCTTCACCTTGTATTTTTGGAAGGTTTCGATGTTCGCCGGGATCTGCATCTGGGCCAGGTATTCGTGTCCCACGCGACGGGCCGGATCACCACAGCAGCCCTCTTCCTTGCCCAGGATGGCGTAGTCCACGCCGGCCTTGTTCAGCAAGGTGCAAGTGGCGCGCATCACGTCGCTGTTGCGCGCATCGAAGCTGCCGGCACAGCCGACAAAAAGCAGATATTCCGCCTCGCCCTTTTCGCGCATCAGTGGCACTTCCATCTCGCCGACCCAGTCTTCACGGGCCGCGGCGCTCACGTTCCAGGGGTTGCTGTTGTTCTCCAGGCCCTTGAGGGCGCCCTGCAAAACCGCTGGCACCTTGGCTTCCATCATCACCAGATGACGGCGTTGGTCGATGATGTTCGGAATGTGGTCGATCATCACCGGGCAGGCACTGACGCACCAACCGCAGGTGGTGCAGGCCCAGAGGGCGTCTTCATCGTTGACGTCGCCGATCAGGCTCGGGCGGGACATCCCGTCAATCAAGGCCGCCGCTTCGGCCATTTTGCCTTGGGCCTTCAACTTCCCAACCTTCACCAGATGGTCGGCCAGGCCGTAGGCGCTGTCGCGTTCGTCGACAATGATGGACCGCGGGTGCAGCGGTTTGTCGGTCAGATGGGCCGGACACATTTCATCGCAACGGCCGCACTCGGTGCAGGTGTACATGTCGAGGATGCGCCGCCAGCTGAAGTCTTCAAGACGGCCGACGCCGAAGGTTTCGCGACCCTCGAATTCCATTTTTCCCAGCTTGCCCTGGGGTGACATACGGGCCAGGAAAACCGCGGGCAAGGCCGTCAGGACATGAAAATGTTTGCCGAAGGGCAGATAATTCAGGAACCCCAAAATCAAGACAATGTGGATCCAGTAGTTTACTGTGATGTGGCGTCCCAGCGCTTCGATCGAGCTTCCGGCAAAGATGCCGCTGAGCAGGGTCGAGACCCATGCCCAGCCTTGTTCCTTACTGCCATCGGGGTGGGCAATCAGGGCCGCATCGACCAACAGATCGGTCACCATCAAGGCGCCAATCCACACCAGTACCACGATCGCCTCGGTGCTCAAGTGCAGGCGCGAAGGCTTGATCACCACGCGGCGGTAGATGGCATATATCACGGCCAACAAAACCAAAATCGCGAAAGTGTCCTTGAGCAGGGCATACGCCAATCCGAGAGGGCCACCGAGCAGAGGCAGATGGTAGTCGGGATCGAAACCGCGCCCCATCAGGGTCAGGGTGCGGATGGAGACGACCAGGAAGCCGGAAAAGATCAGGACATGCATCCAGCCGGATCCCTTTTTGTAGAGCAGGCGTTTCTGGCCAAATCCCACGACGAGCAAGGTGCGGAAACGGTCTTTGAGGCGGTCGGTGCGGTTGGCGGGTTCACCGGCCCGCATCAACCAGTAGCGGTCTGCCATCGTGTTGGCAAACAGGGACATGGCAAAGAACATGAGCAGCGACATCAAGACCGGATTCACGTCGACCCCTTCCGGCGGTACAGGCCTGCATGGCAGACCCCAGCGACCAATACTGAATGACCATTCAGTTCATATTACGGCATGGAACCCGTTAATTGTAGCAAAAAGAAAAGTTCGTCCGAAATATCAGCGATAGATCGCCTTGATGGCCCCAAAGGCTCTCTCCTGGACGTCCACCACCGGGTCCAGAATGATCTGATCACCGGTGCTGTGGGCAAAGCCCAGATCAATGTTGTCCAACCCGCGCACGTCGGTGTCCTGGAATATCAGGGGCGAAATGCCGAAGCCGATCAGGGTGAAATGGCAGACGGCCAGATTGCCGGCACCACTGAGGGTCCCGTCCAAAACCGCACTGGCAAAATGGATCACACCCTGGGGATCGGTATCGGTATGGTCGAAGAAGTAGTGGGGCAGGCCCGAACCGGTGTACCAAGAACCCGGGCTGATGCCATCGAGTTGGACCAGCAACGGGTCAAAAGCCACCTCCAGTTCGACGCCTTTGATATTCTCTCCCGCGCAATCGATATCGATCAGCACATCAAAAGTCGGATCAGTGGGAACGGTCGCCGAAGGATTGAACGAGATGATCTGGGCCATCGCTGGCGACCCCAGCAAAAAGGCGCACAGGACCACCAGAACAAGAGTAAGGCGAGCATGAATTCCGGGCATGATATCCCCCATATCCCGAAGAGTGGCCCCAATCCGACGCGACGGGCATAGTGAATGACCGCACGGCTACCAGAACCGCAATTATACGGATAGACAAAAAATTGGGGCGAGAATCATCTTACGGGATATTACCTCATTTTCTGTCTTTTTTGAAGCGAATAATGACCAGATCAGCAATCAGGATGGGCATTTGCCCCAGTCGGGGTTTACATTGCCCCACACTGGCAGTAAATTGGCAGGATTCCACACCCAGCGCACATCAGCGAAAGGTCGACCATGAGCGAGACCAGTTCCGCCACGAATCCCAGTGATGACGTGGTCAAAAAGATTCTCTCCACCATGAAGCGCATTGCCGTGGTGGGCCTTTCGGCCAAGGAAGACCGGGCCAGCCATGGTATCGCCCGTTTCCTGCAGGGTCAGGGCTTTGAAGTCATCGGAGTCAATCCCCTGCTTGTGGGCCAGGATGTGCTGGGTCTGCCCATTGTCGGCACTTTGGCTGAAGTCCCTGGCGCCATCGACGTGGTCAATGTCTTTCGGCGCAGCGACACCGTGCCACCGGTGATGGAGGCCTCCATTGCGGTGGGCGCCACTTCGGTTTGGCTGCAGGAAGAAGTCGTGCACGAAGAAGCCACCGCTAAGGCCCGCCAGGCTGGCCTAGACGTTGTCCAGGACCGCTGCATCTACAAAGAGTGGTTGCGGCTGATGAACGACTGAGCCATGGCAAACAAAAGCAACCACAACAGCAACTATAGTAAGAAGACAACCCAACGTTCGTGCGGACTGATCACCGGCGCCCTGGGTTTTGTGGGGCGCCATCTGGCCCGCAGCCTGATTCTGGGTGGCCAACCGGTGATCGGGGTGGGCAAGCACCCGGCCGGCGCTGAGCTGCCGGCCCAGGTTGGGCCGTTTGCCCTGCAGGGTCCGGCCGCAGAATTGCCGGGCGCAGTCAACTATGTCTGCGATGTCGGCACGATGTGGTACCTGCCCATGGCCCTGGAAGACGCCGCCCCCATCGCCGACCTGGTGGCCAAGCTGCGGCCCTCGACGGTGTATCATCTGGCGGCGCAGAGTTCGGCCGCGGTTTCTTTTCGGGAACCGGTCGAAACGTTCAACAGCAATGTGCTCGGGACGCTGAATTTGCTGGAGGCCTTGCGGGGCACAAAATCAGGTGAGCGGCCGGTGCTACTGGCCGTCGGATCCTGCGAAGAGTACGGCCCCCAGCCGGCGGCCAACTTTCCCTTGGCTGAAGAGGCGGCCCTGGGTCCCATTTCGCCTTATGGTGTCAGCAAAGTGAGCCAGACGCTGCTTTGCCGCCAATACGCCCAATCCTATGATTTGCCGGTGATTTTGACCCGATCTTTCAGCCACACCGGTCCCGGGCACGACGCCAGATTTGCCTTTCCCAGCTTCGCCCGCCAAATTGCGGCGGCAGAGGCCGGAAAAGGCCCCACGGAAATCAAAACCGGGGACCTGAGCGCGGTGCGGGATTTCCTGGATGTGCGCGACGTCATCGCCGCCTACCGGATCCTGACCAAGGAAGGCCGGCCGGGCGAAATTTATAACGTAAGTTCCGGTAAAAGCCTGACGATACAGGAAGGGCTGGAGATTCTGATCAGCGGGGCCACCTGCCCCATCACGCTGAAGAAGGACCCGGCCCGGTGTCGTCCCAGCGACCTGCCGATCATGGTCGGCGACAACACCAAACTGAAGACGGAAACCGGGTGGGACCCAGAATGGGATTTCACCGCAACGCTGTTGGGCCTTCTGACTGAGGCTCGAAAGGAATACCAATGATTCGGATCTGTATGGTGGGGACGGGCTATGTGGGCCTGGTTTCGGGAGCATGCATGGCCGACTTCGGTCACCAGGTGACCTGTGTCGACATCAATCCCAAGCGCATCGAAAGCCTGCTGCGGGGAGAGATCCCTTTCTACGAACCGGGCCTTGACCGCCTGGTGCTCAAAGGCGTCGAAGAAAAACGATTGGCCTTCACCACCAGCCTGGCCGAAGGCATGGCCGATGCCGATGTCGTTTTTATTGCCGTGCAGACCCCCATGTCCGAAACCGGCGAAGCGGATCTGCAGTACGTGATGAAAGTCGGCGAAGAAATTGGCGAACTGTTGACCGACTACAAGGTCATTGTCACCAAGAGCACCGTGCCGGTGGGCACCAACCGCGCCTTGCGCAAAGTGATCCAGAGCAAGCTCAAAGGCGACGCCGAATTTGACATGGCCAGCAATCCCGAGTTCCTGCGGGAAGGCTCGTCCATCGAAGACTTCATGCATCCGGACCGCGTGGTGATCGGCACCGAGAGTGAGCGCTCCGAAGAGATCCTGCGCGAAATCTACCGGCCGCTGTTCCTGCTCGATACGCCCATCGTCAAGACGGGTATTGAGACGGCCGAGTTGGTCAAGTACGCCTCGAACAGTTACCTGGCCGTGAAGATCAGTTTCATCAACGAGATCGCACGCCTGGCCGAGCGGGTCGGCGCCGACGTCTTTGACGTGGCTAAGGCCATGGGGCTGGACAAGCGCATCGGCTCGAAATTCCTGCATCCCGGCCTGGGCTTTGGCGGCAGTTGTCTGCCCAAGGATACCAACGCCATCGTGCACATCGCCCAGGAAGCGGGCGGGGACATGAGCATCGTGCGCAAGGCCATCGAGGTCAACGC
>CAZLUL010000044.1:0-17429 GCA_964562635.1 uncultured Fibrobacteraceae bacterium
CCCGATCCAGGTTTTTCTGCAGACAGGGCTCCCCTATCTTCGATACGAGTTCCCGAGCCACAATGTATTGTTTGGTGCGATTCAAACCTTCGAACCGCAACTCACCGATGATCTCACCCCAGGGTTCCGCGACGACGACCGACTCCTGGGCAAGAGCACCCGGTCCCGGCAGGCAGACCCCCACCCAGGCCATCACCAGAAGAATCAAAAGGTAGTTTTTATTCACGATCGCCAAGGTTCGCCAAACTCTTTCGCAGGATATGTCGGTTGAAGAATCCCATTCGCAGTCGCACGGCTTCAAGCTTGAACTCTTTGGGATATACGGTGCGCTTCTGCTTGGACATATGAAACATCTCAGGTGGCAGAGTTTACCACCTTATCTTGGTGTCCACTAAACTGAGGGCAGATCAGACTCAATACACCGTTGTACCGAAGCCCCGGCCCCCTACCGCCCCAACAATCCCATAAAGCGCCGCATGAATCCCTTTTCGTTCAGCTCGACCCCTTCTGCGGCCGACTGACTGGCGGCCCATTCGCTCATGGCCGTCTCGTTGGCCAGGGCCCGCTGGCTGGCCAGGCGGGCGAAGGCGGCGGCGATCCGGTCGTTCACGCCGAGCAGGGCCCGGAAGGCCTCGGGGCCCAGCTCCAACATCACCGCGCTGGTGGCCACCTTGATTTCGGCACTGCGGGCCATGCCCAGCATCAGGCTCATCTCGCCCACCAGACAACCGGCGGCCAGATCAAACTCCGCCACCGGCTGACCTTTTTTGTCCAGCACTCTGCCAAATAGGGAACCGGAGACCAGGACGTGGCAGGTGCTGCCCTCTTCACCCTGGCTGTACAGTGTTTCGCCGGCGGTGTAACGCACCTTGCGCACCAAGGGGGCAACCGCCTGCAAGTCATCCCGGCTCAAAAAGGACTGGCCGTTTTCGTCGACCACCAGCGTCTGCGCCAGGTCGCTTTCCAACAATGCCGTGGTGATGAAAGTGACCTCTTCGTCCTTCGGATCCAGCTTCATCCGGTTGTTGACCAGCATCAGGTAGTCGTTCAGCAGTTTGTCGCTCATGGGGAAGGGAATCTCGATACCAGCGCGCTTGAAGCGGTACCAGACCATCCGGTTCACGTCACCCTCGATGGCAACCCGGCGGTGGTAGTCTCGGCTCCAGAAACGCAGTTGGTAATTGATGCCGTAGTCCTGAAAGGCGGTCACAAAAGCGTCCGGCTGCGGGTTGGGCAGCACCGTATCGACATCCAGGGCGGCGGCGACCAGGGCCGCGATCACGTCGTCGGGAGCGTCGCTGTAGCTGGCGCCCACGTCAATGGTGTGCCGCCGCACGGGATTGGGTCGCACCATGTTGTGCACCACCGATTCGCTCAAGCGGGCGTTGGGCACGATCATGACGTGGCCCGCCATGGTGCGGATTCTTGTCTCCCGCCAGTTGGTCTCCATCACTTTGCCCGCCAGGCCATCCATCTCGATCCAATCGCCGGGCATCACCGAGCGGGTGACATGTAAAGACATGCCCGCCAACAGGTTGCCCAGCACTCCCTGCAGGGCAAAACCGATGACGGCCGTGAGCAGGGCGGTCGAGGCCAGCAGCGGTGCGATGTCCAATCCCAGTTCGAAACGCAGGACTCCGAAGGCCAGCCCCAACACAGCCACCCCACGCACGACGCCCAACAACAGATCCGGGATAGGCAGCTCGCGGCCGCGGCGGGCGAACAGCAAATGGCCCGTGCCTTCGATGAGCAGCAGGACCCCCAATCCGCCCCAGAACAGGTTCCAGGCGCTGATGTGTTTGTGATTTGCGGCCAGCCAGGCATCCGGGCCCGGCAGGTAGCCCAGCAGAAGTACCAGGGCCCAGGTCAGGCCCAATACCAGCACCGGCATAAGTGCAAATTTCAGCAGACTGCCGACGCCCGTCGGCGTACCGGCCGAACGGCCACCGGCCTGGCGCAGGGCGCGCGACAGGCCCAGGGCCACAAGCCACAACAAGACCATCGCGACGACTTCAATAACCGTGGGCAGATAGGAATTCACGCCGGGATCTCCATGCAGTTCGGGACCGAGGTTGCCAACCGTAACGGCAGAAGTATGACGGCTGCGGATTGGTCTGGCCAGCGGCAAAAAGCATGGCCGGCGGCCTGATCAATCATCGGTGAGCCACTCCAATTCCTGGCCCTGTCGCGCACAAGACGCGCGGGCAACGCAACCCAGACCGCCAACCAACGCCTGCAGTTCGGCTGCATGTTCCCGCAGGGTCTCATCATCGTTGCCAGGGTCATGATGAGTCGCGAGGATCTCGCGGGCACCAACGGCCGCACCAACGGTGGCCACTTCAGTCAATGTGCTGTGGCCCCAGCCAGCGTGCGTCTCGTACTGCGCTTGCGTGAATTGCCCATCCATGACCAGCCAGGACAATGGGCGGGGTTGGCGGCAAAAATTTGCAAAATACGAACGCTGCGAAGCATCGGCCCGGCCCCATTCCAGATCAGTGGCAAAAACCAGGGCGGCGCCGCTGGCCGGCTCGTCAATGCGCCACGCCAGGCATCCGTCCGGGTGATTCACGGCGCAGGCACGGACTTCCAGGGCCCCCACCGCAAGAAACTCGCGGTCGCTGTCGGCCAGCCAGGTGCCCTCGCGCCACGAAACATCGTGGGTCGTCAACTGGGCACCGGCGGCGGACAGTTCGATGGGCCAATAGGGAGTGCCCATGTACTGGCTCAGATTCGCCCGGGTGTCGGGCTGCCCGCCAGGTGCGACAGGGCCCACGATGGTCAGCGGCCGCTGCTTTTGATACAAGGGAGCAAATGCCGTCAGGCCCATGAGGTGATCGTGGTGCAGATGGGTCAGCAACAGGGTCACCGGCTCAGAGGCCGCACCCAAAAAAGGCGGCAGGTTGCGCGCGCCGGTGCCGGCATCGATGACAATGCGCTCACCGGCCGCGCCGCACACCAGCACGCTGGTGGTATCGCCGCCGAACTCCGAAAATTGCGGGCCGCACACCGGGCTGGACCCGCGCACACCGCCAAAAATCACCTTCATGGCTCTATTTCCTTATCAGGTTCCAAACGGCATCAAAGCCTTCATCTTCGGCGACCAAACGCGCGATCCATTTGGCGGCCGCCGGGTCATCTGGCAGTTTTGTCATGGCCTGAGCCGCCGACGCCGAGGCCCCGTTTTTGCACAGATCCAACGCCGCGGCGTAGGCCAGCCAATGATCCGGCGCCTCTTCGCCGGCCAAGCCGATCAGTTCGTGAACCCGCACCGGCTGGCGGCGACCCACGACCCGCAGGTCACCCAATTCGCGGGCAAGCGTGGTGCCACCGGCGGCCTCCAGGGTCGCCTGGGAAATCATCAGGTAGGTGCCAAACACCTTGTTGGCGCCTTCCAGTCGGGCTGCCAGATTGGCCGCATCGCCAAGCACTGTGTAATCAAATCGTTGGTGAGATCCCATATTGCCCACGATGACCGGCCCGCTATTGAGCCCGATGCGCATGTGCAGGGTGGCTCCAAATCGCTCGGCAAATTCGGCCCGCCGCGCTGCCAGTTTGCGCTGACAATCGACGGCCGCTTTGCAACCGCGCCGGGCGTGATCCGGTTGGTCCACCGGTGCGTTCCAGAAAGCGATGATGGCATCGCCCTCGTATTTGTCCAGGGTACCGCCCGACGCCAGGATGATGTCCGTCATGTCGGTCAGGTATTCGTTCAAGAGTGTGGTCAAGGCCTGGGGTTCGAGGCCTTCGGAGATGCTGGTAAACCCCTCCAAATCCGAGAAAAATATGGTCAACTCGCGCCGCTCGCCGCCCAGTTGCAGGCTGTCGGGATCGTCCATGATGCGCTGGATCACATCGGGACTCAGGTAATGCCGGAAAGCCTGCCGAATAAAACGTTTTTGCTGCCCCTCGTTGGTCCAGGCAATGATCAGCGCGCCGGCCAGGGCCCCCGCGTGGGCCAAGGTGCCCGGCACAATCGGCCACCACAGCCGAGCGCCCACGGCCACCAGGCCGATCAGGGCCGGCAGCGCCAGGAAAACCACCACCGTCAGCACCGTGCGCCAGAGCCGTCCGCCCAGCAGCAGCGCCGCGGCGGCCAGGAACGAAAAGAGAAACATGACTGCCGCGACAACGGCCAGGGGTGGTTGCGCGATAAAACTGTCGTGCAAAAGGTTGTCCAGTACTGCCGCGTGCACCGTCACTCCGGGGCTGACCCGGTTCAGGGGCGTGGGGCGCAAGTCTTTCAGGCCCGGCGCGCTGAGGCCGAACAGCACGTGCTTGTCTTTGACCACGGATGGATCCCGGCTCGGGGTGCCGCCTTCGAGCAGGCGCAGGTCCGATTGCACGATAGCGGCCGCACTGAAGGTTGGCCAGAAGGTGTCGGGGTCCCGGAAGTTGATAATGCGCTCGTTGGGCCCACGGTCAAGGATCGCCCGCACGCGCTCGGCATCCGGACCGATCAGGGCTGCGGCCACGCCCAGAGAAAACATGGGCTCGGCACCTGGCACGGACCGCCGCAGAGTGGCCCGCCGGAAAACGCCATCACCGTCCGGCACATCGCTCACGTTGGCCAGGATGTGGCAGTTGTCTTTCACCTCGGCGATGGGCAGGGTCACTTTGACGGCAGCTTCGGCACTGGTGTGCACGAAAGCGGCGCCCACAAAATTCCCGCTGGCGGCGATGGCCTCGCCAAAAACCTGATCATCCCAGACGCCGTAGACCGAAGGTTCGGTGTACAGGACATCGAAGGAGAGCGAACGGGCGCCACCCTGGTTGCAGAAATCAATGATTGCGGTGTAAACCTCGCGCGGCCAGGGCCACGACCAGCCATTGGTTTGCTGCCCCCAGTCCAGGCTGGCCTGGTCCAATAGAATCAGGCAAATGGGCGACTCGGCCAGCGACTCCGGTGCAGCGCCCCTGGTAGCCACCGAGCGCAGGCGCCAATCCCAGGTCGTGTTTTCCCAGCGGTCCCAGGCCCCGGCCTGCCACAGGACCACCGACAAAGCGGTGGCGCCTAACGCCAGCCACAGGGCCTGGAGCAATTTGCGGCGTGGTTTTTTCATATCCGGACGCTCAATGGACACTCGTTGCGACATCAAACCGTTCTTGCCGACTGGACGGAGCATTTTGCGCCGGCCAACCCGCCAGCGTCGGCGTGATGGCCGAGATCCGGTCCTGGGGCTCCGGGTGAGTGCGGGCAAAACCCGGCCCGTCGGCAACCCAACGCTTCTGCATTTCGGCCAGCATGCGCGGCAACGCCCGGGGGTCGTAGCCCACGCGCTTCAAAAGTGTGATCGCAATCTCGTCGGCCTCCGCTTCCAGCCCGCGCGAATAGCCGCTGACCACCAGAGTCTGGGTGACGTCATCCACACTGCCACCATAGTCGGCCACCAACTGCTTCAAATCTTCGCCACCGAAGGTGCGCGCACTTTCGGTCCCCAGA
The DNA here is from genome assembly GCA_964562635.1 of uncultured Fibrobacteraceae bacterium. Classification (GTDB taxonomy): domain Bacteria; phylum Krumholzibacteriota; class Krumholzibacteriia; order LZORAL124-64-63; family LZORAL124-64-63; genus JAGRNP01. The sequence continues at coordinate 5,441 of CAZLUL010000044.1, forward strand.
ATGGTCAAGGCACTGGTCAGGCGGGTGTTCTTGATGGCCCGCAGTCCGTGCTTGGCGGTGACATGCCCGATTTCGTGGGCCAGAACGGCCGCCAGTTCATCTTCGCTCTGGCACAGGTCCAACATGCCGCGGCTGATCATGATGAGCCCACCCGGCGCCGCAAAGGCATTGATCTCGTCGGTTTCCAACAATAGAAAATGATACCCACCAAAAGTCTCGGGCCGGTCCGAAGCCATGGCCAGGGTCTGCCCGATTTCATTGAGATAGCGGGTTGTCCTCTCGCTGTCGTTGGCGTCGTATTGGGTGACCAGTTGCGCCGCCACCGCCCGTCCGATGGAATACTCCTGCCTGGGCGAAACACCCTGGAAAGTCAGGTCCACCGCCTCAATGGTGCGGTGCAGGGACTGCGCCTCTTCTTCGCTGATGTGACCACCGGCGGCGGCGTAATCGGTGGCCATATTGGCCACAGAGGCGCAACCGGCCAGCCACCAGACAGAGCCCGTCACCGTCAGCAATACCAGGCTGAGCCAGAGGGCACGCGGAGTCGTCAGGAAACGTTTCATCCTACTGACCTCCGTTGGGGGGTTGGATTTGTCCGGCAGCCAGGAAGGCGGCAGCTTGTTCCGGCGTCACCACGACCTGCTCCATGCGGTCGACCGTTGCGAAGTCGACGCTGCTGTTTTGCTCACGGTACTCCTGTTCCACCTGACTGTTGAAGCCTTTGCCGGCCAGGGCGATTTCATCGCTGGAAGCGCCAGTGGCAGCCTCGGCTGAGCCCGAAACCATGGTCAATTTCTCTTGAGAAAGGGCAGACTCGTGCAGCCAACCGGTATGGCCGTCGGCGTCGGTCACCTGCGTCCAGGGCCCCCGCTGATCGCCCACTGTAACCTGCGAGCCATAGATCACTTCGGCCACCGTCGCGCCCAGGAACGAAGGCCGGGACCGCAACTTGGTGGAGCGCACCTGTACGCTCATCATTTGGCCCGCGGCCCAGGCCACGCCTGCTGCCAATACAATCGTCACCAATAGTCCACCGGCCCAACGGCGGCCGGTGGGCCATGAGCTCCCCCGAAAATTCATCATTTTCTGTGCCTCCCACAAAACAGGATCAATTTAAGAATCGAATCGTGGCCGGTTCGCCGCTACCATAGCAAATTCTGGCGCCCATGGAACAAGTGTCTTGGGCAGGAAAACCCACAAGCCGTCATATCTCCGGGCACGGGAATTGCTTGGTCACCCATGCCGATATGAGCCAATTCGCCATGATCGCGACCCTATTGGGGACAATACATGAAAACCGAGCTGTGCCTGATTCTTTTACTGACATCTCTTTTTCTTGGTGCCTGCAGCAGCGACGATGTCATCGAAGACCCTCCACCACTGATGAATACCGACTACACCGCGTTCACCAACCCCGAACTGGTCAATGTCGCGGGCTATACCGGCGAAGTCATGGAACCCTTCTTCAGCCGCGACGGCCGATTCATGTTCTTCAACGATATGGGCGACAACAAGGATATCTTCTACGCCTCCTACGATGCCCCGACTGATGTATTCACCTTTGAAGGTGCCATCTCGGTCATCAATACGCCGGCCGTCGAAGGCGTGCCGACCCTCGACAACAATGGCCGCTTCTACTACATCTCAACTTTCAACTACCCGCCAGGTGGCGCCCAGGTTTTTGACACCGTCTATGTTGGCGACTTCGACCCCACTTCGCCGGCAGTCGTGAATAATCTGGCGGTGGTGCCGAATCTGGATGAAGGCATTCTGGGGCACCTCAACTTCGACGTCGAAGTGAGCCCGGATGGCACGATGCTCTACCTGGTCGATGGCATCTTCAGCGGCAATCCTTTTCCCGACGTCTCCAATTTCATCTATGCGAAAGACTCGGGCGCAGGTTTCGTGCGCGCAGTCGACAGCGCGGCCATCTTCACCAACATCAATACGAACGATCTGGAATATGCGGCCTGCATTTCGCAGGATGGTTTGGAGTTTTTCTTCACTCGCCTGGAGATCGCGACCCTGGAAACCAAAAACTACCGCGCGAGCCGGACCAGCCTGACGGCGGCATTTGGTGAACCGCAAGAGATCCCCCTCAACGGTGGATTTATCGAGGCGCCGGCCCTGTCGCCCGATGAAAAAGAGCTCTATTACCACCGCCGCAATCCGGGTACGAACCTGTTCGAGCTGTACCGGGTGACGCGCCCCTAGCAAGTTGTGGAGACATCCGGCCAGAAAACCTTTGACCACCTCCGCCCCAGCGGCCGCCGTGCGTGGTCTCCCATCACTCACTCGTCTCACTTCGGGGTTCAGTCCCGGGGATCGCCCGGCCTGTCGGCCGACTGGTCCATCTCCGGCCAGGCGTCGCGGCCGTCGTCCTGGTTGAACGCCCCAACGTCGGATCCAGCACGAACGCGATGATCCGCATGGGCTTGCCGCAGCTGGGGCACTGCAAGGGAAGGCACTCGACATCGCCGAAGGCGGGATCGCGCAGCGATTTCACATGCGGGTTAGCAGCAGGGCCCAGCAGCGGGCGGCTGCCCAGCCGCCCGCGTGATCAGGCGTGTCCAGGGTGTGCACGGCCGCGCTGTCCCAATGCCCGTGCCGGTGCAGCCAACGCAGACCGCGGTGGCGCATCTTACTTTGCACGGCCAGGTAGTCATCCTTGTCCAGATCAACGGCGGGGTGAAAGATCGCAGCTCCATCATCACCGGCGCTGAACACGCCATCGGTCACCAGCACATGAAAGTGCACATGGCTGTTACATACCACAAAATTGCCGCCAAAAATTTTAAGTTACCGTTTGGGCAACATCCATATTTCCAAACACTTACTTCATCAGCAACATCTTCCTGGTCTGAATGAAGGACCCTGCCTCTATCTTGTAGAAGTACACGCCGCTGGCGGCCGGCAGCCCTCGATTGTCGAACCCGTCCCACACTTGGATGTAAGTGCCAACGATCAGCTGTTCATCCACAAGGGTTTTAACCAGCCGTCCTCCGATGTCAAAAATCTTCAACCGCACATGGCCCGGCCTGGGCACGCCGAAGCGGATCCGGCACTCGGGATTGAAGGGATTGGGGTAGTTCTGGTCCAGGTGGAAGTGGGTGGCCACCGGCGAGTAGAAAATGTTTGGCAAGCTGATCGGAATCACATCGGCGGGAACCATCCAGCCAACATTGATCCTGAAGGCGACCCGCCAGGCCGTCCAGTCGTTGTCTGGATTCCCGTCGTCGATCAGGTTGTCGCAGTAAGTGATGGCCTGGGACACGTTGACCCCGTCTGCGCTGATGACCTGCTGCAGCGATAGCCGCGAACTGGCCACATTGAGCAGCAACGCCAGGAGCTGCTGCTTGGCCCGGGCTTCCGGTCCCCAGTTGCCCCAGAAGTTGAGCAACTCTTTGGCCGCCAGGAGCTTGTCCTGGCATTCATCCGAGGCCGGTGGCTGATAGATGACCACCTGGTTGATGCTATTCGAGTTGAAGTGGCCGGCAATGTTGTCCAGGTACCCACAAAGCGTGGGCCCATCAATCTGGGCGCGGCCCCACCCCCCCAGAGCCACGGCAAACTGCCGCTTCCACCAGCCCATGCGGCGCTGGTTCGGAATGATGTCCTCACATTCAAGAGCCCAGGAACACGCCGTGGTCTGACCGCTCGAAATGGAGGCTTGAAGCTCGTCCACCTCGATGGCAAAGCCCAGCGGAGTCATCAGCGTGGCCATGTACTGTCCGGAGGGTAGTGCAATTTCAAATGCTCCGGATTCGTCGGTGAGAACAGTGGTCAGCAGTGTCCCTGTGTTGTTGGAATAGATGTCGACCTCGACTCCAGCCAGGGGAGTTTCCGGTTCTGGGCAATCAGCGTAAACCATGCCGGTCAGAACGCCATCGCTGGCCACGTCGAACACCGAGATGGTGTTGTCCCCGGCATTGGGCACGATGAATCGACCGCTGCCGCTGGGATCGAAGACCACCACTTGTGGGTTCTCGCCCGCGGTCAGGGTGTCCAGAAGCACCAGCTCCAACACTGGCCGCGGGTTTAGTGCATCGATGGCGCCCACGGAGGTGCCGATGTCCAGGGCGTAGACGTTGATGATGTCGCCCTCCTCCATGACCGCGTAGAGCCGGGCACCGTCAGGACTCACGGTGGCTGTTTTCACGCCCGAGGAAACGGGCACGCGGGCCACTACCTGATCCTCGGTGGGGCTGCCCTCGGCAATGTCGTAAATAGTGACCAGCCCGGCGGTATCCACCAGTACCAGAAGCGCCCCGTCGGGCGATACGGTTACAGACTTGACGGCCGACCCCGTGGGCACTCGCCGGACTACACCGTAATCCACCGCCCCGATGAGGATATATCCTTCGTCCGTGCCCAGGTAGATGCGGGCCCCGTCGGGGGTGACGGTGACAGTCTTGACCGCCGAACCCGCTGGCACCCGGTTGATGACATAGTTGAAGGATGCGCTCTCGGGGTCGCCGTCGATGACAGCGAGATCCTGGGACCCCTCATTGGCCACCAGCACCCGGTCCCCCGCCGGAGTGACCAGGATATCCACTGGATGTGTTCCCACCTGGACCGAGCTGATGGTCTGGTTGTAGGTGCTTGACCCCGGATCGATGTCGATGACGGAGGCGTCGCCCGACTGGCGGTTGGCCACGTAGACCAGGCCCCCGTCGGGATGGCTGCTGATGGCCCAGGGTTCGTTACCCACCGGGATGCTGGCCATGGTGGTGAAGTTAATCAGGTCGATGGGGATCACCAGATTGGCCATGGGGGCGACGGCGTAGATTATGGCGCCGTCAGGTGAAATCGTGGCCGAGCGAGTGGCCGAACCGGTGGGTATGCGGACCACCACCTCATCGGCGCCATCCAGGCTGGGCTCAAGTACCGTGAAGGGCAGGGCATTGGTAGGCTGTCCGTCCACAGTGACCTGGATCTGAACAATTCCCGATCCCACACCCAGGGGCACCCGGGTCAGAATAAAATCGGGCTCGGCCGAGATAATCGGGGCTGATACGCCGCCGAAGAAAACCTCGTTTTGCGAAAGGTCAGGGCTGAACCCGGAGCCGGACACCATGACCGGAACCAGTTCAATACTGCTTGGCGGATTGATGCCCGTGAGGGTCGGGGCCAGTGGCGCGACCTCGGTGGTAAAGGTGAAGGTCTGGGGATTGGTCAGGGGCAGGAAGGGCGGCGCGTAGATCTCGCTTGCCGCAACAACGGTGTACTCGGTCCCATAGTCGAGTACCGCCAAGGAAGTGAGTGAGGCCGTGGTGTTGTCAGAGGCCTGGCCTATAATGGATGGAATAGGCGTTGTGCCCCCATCATCGGACAGGAAGAAGGTGGCGGCAGTGACCGTGCCGGGGATGAACGGCCGAGTGAAGGTGATCTGAATGGCGGTGGTCACCGAGACACCCACAGCGCCGCTGGCCGGGGCAAGGCGGCTCTCAACCAGGGAGAAGGGAATGCTTTCGGGATCGGTCACACCGGTTGCGGTGAACTGGAGAGGTGACCCAGTCACCCCAAGAGAACTAGCGGTAACACCCTGTGGGTCGGGTGTGGGGCCCAGGCTCCAGGTTACATCGGCAAACCCCAGAGCATCGGTGCCTACCACCAGGGTGGTTGGTGTGGCTTCAGGATCGTCGATGACAAAGAAACCCCAGGGGACGGTGTCGACACTTTTGGTGACGGAGAGGGAGTAGTCCCCGGCATCGCCGTTAAACTCCTCAAGACCATACCCGTCAACGATGATGAAATAGGTGGTCCCCTCATAGACCACCAAATCATCGATCCGAGATACAAACTGGCCACAGGGATCATCGGAAGCTAAATAGGCATCATCGTTGCACCCCCAGGGGTTCCCCGGATCGAGTGCGTCTGCGTAGACATACACCTTCGTGTCGTAACCGGAGCCACAGAGATCTATGGTTATGGCTCCGTTGAAATCAGCGGTCCATGAGTAGACCACATCGGGTGCATTCGAAGGACCGAAGGGGCACAATTCGTCATACTCGTCGGTGTTGTCGGAGGTGTTGCCGGTGTCCAAAAAGGGCAGGCCGGTGATGACCTCGGCGTCATCGATGGTCTCCCCGCCGCTCTTGTTGCCGTCGGGAGTCCCCAGGTTTTTTCTGACATGGCTGGAGTCTTTTTCAAGACCCAGGATCGGCAACTGGTCTGGCTTGCCGGTGCCGGCCTGGCCAAGAATGACCCCTCCTGAGTCGATGCTAAAAGTCACCGGAACGCCAGACAACCCTTCGCCGCTTAGAGGATCAGTTACACGCACCCGCAAGGTGGAATTCAGGGGCTGGTTGGCTTCGCCCACTTGTTCGTCCCCCCACACCAGTTCCATCTCCTGCTGGCTGTTGAAGTCGAAGGTCGACACCATCCCATCGGCGGAGGTGGCGGCGAAGACGCGGGCCCCATCGGTTGAGAACCCGAAGTTCAGAGGTGAGCCATCAGCCAGGATGTTGGGCTGGGTGAGATATTCACCGGTCAGCAGATCCACCAGGAAAAGACCGTCGTCCCGGATGTTCAGCAGGGCGCGGTCACCGGCCGGGCTCAGCACCAGGCGCTCGTCCATGGCGGCAGCCGTGGATGGGAGTGTCAGTGAGTCCACATTGATCGGCGCTGCCGGATTGCTGGTGTCCAGGGTTACCAGAGTTCGGTTGCCCTGGCTGGTCATGGCAAAGCACAGGTCGCCATCGGGACTGATGTCCAGATCGACCACCGGATCCCCGACGTCCACCGGGCCCGAGGTACTGCCGAATCCGGGGTCTCCCGGAATCAGGTTGATTACCGTCACCCCGGATCCTTCGGCCACATAGGCGTACAGGCCCCCCGGGTGGAAAGCCATGGGCCCGGGAACCGAGCCCAGGCTGGCGGTCAAACTTGCGGCGTCCGCCCAGTTGAGGATATGCACCTGCTGTCCTGGCGCATCGGCAGCCAGTACGTACCGGCCGTCGGGGCTGACGGCCAGGTGTTCGGGTGCGGCTGTAACCAGGTCAACCGAGGTCAGGAGTTCGCCAAAGGAGACGCTGCCAGGATTGATGTTGAACATGGCTACAGCCGAGGCGCTGCTGGTCACCGCGAAAAGGGACAGCCCATCTGGCGCAATGACGAGGTCCTCGATCGGACCGGCCAAAGCATCGGTCTCGCCAATGAATTGGTTGAAGTCCATGCTGGCGGGATCAATGTCCAGCAGGTGGACCCGGCCGTCCTGGCCGCCAATGGCCAGGATGCGGTCGTTCGAGGCCGCAGCCAGGGCCCCGGTCAACGCGGGCAGGCCTTCCGGCTGAACGCTTGAGGCAAGCCGCAACCCACCGGCCGGAGACGAATCAAGCACCTCGAAGTTGATGGCGTTGGAAACCTCGCCGGGCTCGTCGCCCAGGACCATCACCGGCCCACTGGCGGCTCCGGCAGGCACCGTCACAGTCAAGGAAGTGTCTTCCGCTCTTTCGATAACGGCCGGAATGCTCCCAAAGGACACGGTGCCTCCGGTGAAGTCCAAACCTGCCAGGACAACCCGGGCGCCCTCCGGTCCTGAACGCCGGGAAAGTGAGCTCATCATGGGGCCGGCACCCACCGTGTTGATGACCAGGCGCTGTTCCGACTCCACAATGACGTAGGCGTAAAGGCCGTCGGGCGAGAGGGCCACATCCACCGGATTGACTTGTTGCGGCAGACGCGTGGAGATGGTGCGGTAGGTAGGCGAATCGATGCGCAGGTCGATGACATCCAGGTTGTTCAGCTGGTGGTTCACGGCGTAGAGGAAGCTGCCCATGGGGTCGATGGCCGCCCCCTGCAGGGCGCCCCCGGTGGGTAGGTCGATGAATTTGGAGAAACTTCCCAGCGAAACGAGGCTCAAATAGCCGGTGTCGTCAGTGACGTAGGCCCGCTCACCCAGAGGGTCGACAACCACATCGCGGGCCGAACCCAGCAACGGAATTTCCGCCTCTAGTTCAAAGGAGGCCAGATCGTAGACCAGTAGCTGACCGGCTCCGTCCAGCGCCAGCAGGAAGCTGCCCGCTGGATCCGTGGCCATGGCTCCCAGAAGATTGGGAGCCGGAGTGGTGAGGGTGCCGATCTGATTCAGGAAGTGAATGCTGTTCTCATTGATGTCCCAGATCTGGATCTCGTTGTAGTCGGTGGCCAGGTAGGCCTGTTGTCCTGAGGGGTCGACTAGGATCCCCAGGGGCCGGAAATCCAGAGCGGTGTTATCCAGAGTGATTACCGGATCAGTATCGATGCTGTACATTATCCGGTCGATGCCGCTGATGGCGTAAACACGATCACCTTCGGGAGTGACATCCAGGTCATTCAACCCGTTGCCAAGGGGCAGGCTGCTGAAGATGGGGCTGGTGGCATCGTTCACGTCAACGTAGGACAAACCCTGTTCGGTGGCGATATAGACAAAATCGCCGTCAGGAGCAACCTCCACCTTTCGGGGCAGGGCGAAGAGATCCACGATGGCGGTTTCCAGGCCATGGGCTTCCTCGCCGGGGGCCAGTACGGTGTAGAGCTGTTCATTGCTTTCAGACCCGAATGCCTGCACCTGAATTAAGGCGGTGCTCGGCAGGGCATCATCTCGTACCCGCACAACCAACTGGCTTGGTGTGGCCTCTTCCACGTCCCAAGTAACGCCTCCGTAGGTCACGATGTTTTCGGTCGGGATTCCACTGAAACCCTCCCCGTTGATGACCAGGATCGATCCGGCCACTCCCTTGCGCGGGATCAGGTTGGCCATTGACACCCCGTCGGGTCGGATTTCGGTGGTGAACGTGGTGGCGTAGGATGCTCCCATGGTGTTTCCGTACAGATCCTTGAGCCCTGCCCCCACTTCCAGCAGGTATTCGGTGTTGAATTCAAGATTCACCGTGGGGACGTAGGCGAGAACCGTCCCGTCTTGCACCACAGAGGCGTTGCCCAGCAGGAAATCCCCACCGGCGGCAACTTGGAAGTTGAAGTTGCCCACCAGGCTACCGGGATCGATGGCCTCGTCACAGCGGAACAGGATGGCCGAATCGGTGGGCACTGCCTCGGCTCCGGAAGCAGGTGAAACCTGGGTGACAGTAGGCCCGGTGGTGTCGATGTTGGTGATGAAGTTGGCTTCGGTGGTGGCTCCGGCACTGACCACCACCGGCGAGGAAACCGCCGAGTCGTCGCTGTTGGATTCGGCCGCATCCCAGAACTCGGGCTCGAAGAGGATGTCGGCGGTACCCAAGATAAGAGGGTTGATGTATTTGGGCTCCAAATAGCCGATGGCCGAACTGCCGTTCAACGGATGGATGGCCAGGTTGTAGCTGCCATCGAGCAGGCCGATGAAATGATAGCTGCCGTCGGCAGGCAGGGTGAAGTCACTGGCCACGGTGTCGTTTGTGGCGGCCGTGATGACGAAGACGATGGCTCCAGAGATGGGCTGGCCGGTCAGGCCGTCAGTCACGGTGCCTTTGAGGTGGCTGGTCCCAACATAGCTGGCCTGACTGTAGTAGGCCTTGTACATGGCCTGGCGGTCTTCGGCTTCCAGGGTGGCTGCCTCGGTACCCGAGGGTAGCACGTAGAACATGGTCGAGGACCGAACACCTGAGTGGGACAAGCCCAGCATGTGGCCGGCCTCATGGGTCACCACGCCCCTGATATAGGTGCCATCGTTAGGGCCGGCAGTGTCGGTGCGGTAGGTCATCTGAGGGTTGAAGATCATGTCAGTGTCGATGATCTGGCCCGGCCGGATGCCGTTGGCGTGGTCGGCCTCGGAGTAGGAAGTGGACAGGCCCACGGCGATCACACCGGAGGGGAAGGCGTACTCACCGTCACTGAAGGTGACGGTGTTATTGCCGTCGAAGGCGTTGGCGGTGGGGTTGTCCGTCAGGCCAAGATAATCCACGGTGATTTCCGATCCGATCACCTCGGTCCAGGCGGTGAAACCATCCTGGATGGCAGTGACGTCGCTGTCGTCGCTGATGCCGGGGGCGCCCGCCTGGTAGATCGAGTAAGCAAGCGGGAAGGACCCTTCGGCCCAGTACTCGATGTGCCGGCCGCTGATCACGGGGTCGATGCAGCCGTCACCATCACGGTCGAAGAACGAGGCATCCTCGCCTGGGCATTCGTCCACATTATCAGGCACGCCGTCGCCATCGGTATCGCCGGTGGTGCCGGGGGTACCGATGAAGAGGGTGAAGGAGCGGACTTCGGCGCTGTCCACGGGGATTTCATAGGAATACGTCCCGTCTGGCCACAAGTCGACCAGGACGCCGAGAGTGGAGTCGTAGAGATTCAGATCAATGCTTTCGCCCTCGGCGAAGGAGGGGTTGAATTGCAAAGTTCTGGTTATCGGGGCAGGACCATTGTTGGAGGTCCCAACCTGGAAATTCCAGTTTTCCACCTGGGTAGTGGCATCGTAAAGGGGGTGGGTATCTGTCCGTAACCAGACTTGGTCAGTTTCCTCGACGAGATCGATGTCGGCCCAGTCCCCGCCCGGGGTCCAGATCAAGGAATAGAACCGGCCTGGTTCTGGTTCGAACTGGCAATCGTCTCTGCAGTCAAACTGGTCGGTGTCGTAGTTCCAGATGCATTCGTAAATGCAAAAATCGCCCATGGGGACGCCGCGGTATTCGCTGTAGTACTGTTGATAAACGACACCATCCAGCAAGGTCCGTGCGACGTCCGTTTCCGAACCGGCCATCATGTGGCGGATGAAGGCGAAGTCATTCATGTCTTCAGGCTGAGCAAAGCGAAGGGACGGCTCGACTGATGAGATAAGTTGATCGTATCCGTGGTCAAAACCCTCGGTGCCTACTGACCGGGTCCCTGCGTAGAAGCTTTCGGTCCCGTCCACGACGATCTCGACGACCATCTCAAAAAGGCTGTCCATGGTGACGGTCAGCTGGGCTTGTCCGCTAAGGCCTCCACTGTCGGTGGCTGTGAGGGTCATGGTGTCCGTGCCGAACCAACCGTTTTTCTTGATTCGAACGTGGGCCACACCCTCGATGAAGAGAACGTTGAAGTCATCATTGTCGGTCACTGACCAACTCAGGGCCGAGGCGGGCTCCTCGTCCGTCACGAAAGGCTCAAGATCCAGCACCAGTTCCGGGAAATTAGGGTTGGTCGGCACCGTACCGAGGTCGGCGATGACCGGGGCTGTATTTGTAATTACCGAGGTCACGGTGAATGTTGCGGCATCACTGGCGGACAGCCCAGCACCATTCTCATCAGTGGCAGTGAAAGTAATCGGTTCGCTGCCATTCCAGCCAACTGAAGCGGTGATCGTTACCACCCGATCAACAATGTCAATCACAAGATCGATTTGACCAGTGGCGGCCCAGATGATCTCACTGTCAAGACTCTCAAGATCGCTCACAAAGTCATCCAGAACGATCGTCACAAACGGATCACCCTCGGCAACGGTCTGATCAGGAATGTCAGCAACAACAGGAGGGTCGTTGACGGCCGTCACTTCGAACGCAGCCGTGTCACTGCTGCTCGGTGCTGGGCCGGTCCCGTCAATAGCGGTAAAGGTGATGTCCTCGGCGCCGTTCCACTCAGGATCAATAGGAACGATGGTGGCAACGGAGCCCACAATGTCAACGATGAAGTTCACCGGAGTACTGGCCGTCCACCCAAGATCATCCAGATCCGTGTCAGGATCGGTCACATAAAGGGACAGATCGATATCGGCAAACGTGTCACCCTCGGCAACAGTCTGGTCCGGGATACCGACAAGAACGGGTTCATCACTGACGGCCGTCACTTCGAACCCAGCAATCTCGCTGCCAAAGCCACCTTCAGGATCAGTGGCCGTAAAGGTGATGTCCTCATCACCGTTCCACTCAGGATCAATCGCAGTGATCGTGGCGGTTGAGTTTAAGATACCAACGGTGTAGTTCACCGGAGTACTGGCGGTCCACACCAGGCTGGCGATCGGTGTATCAGGATCCGTCACATACAGCGACAGATCGATGGCGGTAAACGGATCACCCTCGGCAACACTCTGGTC
>CAZLUL010000044.1:17529-21388 GCA_964562635.1 uncultured Fibrobacteraceae bacterium
CAACACTCTGGTCAGGGATGCCGGCTACAACCGGGGCGTCGTCGACAACAGTCACCTCAAACGAGGCCACATCGCTGCCGAAACCACCTTCAGGATCTGTAGCGGTAAACGTGATGTCCTCGGCCCCGTTAAACTCCGGATCAAGCACGGTGATCGTGGCATCGGATCCCACGATATCAACGCTGTAGTTGGTCGGTGTGCTTGAAGTCCATACCAGGCTGGCGATCGGTGTATCAGCATCTGTCACGTAAGCCGACAGATCGATGTCGGCAAAAGAATCACCCTCGGCAACGGTCTGGTCCGGGATGCCAGAAACAACCGGTAGGTCGTAAACGCTTGTCACGGTGAATGTTGGATTATCACTGGCGCTCAATCCTAAACCGTTCTCGTCAGTGGCGGTGAACGTGATCGTTTCACTTCCATTCCAGTATTGACCAGGCGCGGTGATAGTAGCGATACGGGATGCTATGTCGATGCCCACAAGGAATTCGGTGTAGCCCGAAGCAACCCATACAATTTCATAGTCCAAAGATTCAACGTCGTTGACGTAGTCATCCAGGTTGATGGCGGCGAAGAAGGCACCCTCAGCAATAATCTGATCAGGGATATCGGTAACCACGGGAGCGTCATTGATACCAGTCACAGTGAACGTCGCAAAGTTGCTGCCAGACAACCCAACCCCGAAATCATCGGTCGCGATGAAAGTGATGGTTTCATCGCCATACCAGTTTTCATCAGGAGTTAGGATCATCGCCACACCAAGAGCGATGTCCACAGTCAGGTCAGTGTTGCCGCTATAGTTCCAGACGATCTCATTTTCCGGAGAATCAACATCCGAGAGGAAATCATTCAGGTTTATGGTGGCAAAAGTGCCCCCTTCCGCAATGGTCGGGGAAGGGATATCCCCTACCACAGGCGGATCGTCCACGGGAGTCACGGTGAAAGTGACGGGATCGGAGTCGGTGAGCCCTGGTGTGGACTCATCAGTTGCCGTGAAAGTGATCGTCTCTACCCCGAACCAGTTTTCATCGGGCGCGCTAATAGTGGCAATCCGATTGGTGATGTCGACCAAAAGGTCTGAATTCCCACTGAAGGACCACATGATATCGCTATCAAGTGATTCAACATCGCTGACGAAATCATCCAGGTTGATGGTGGCGAAGTCAGTGCCCTCTGCAACGAGCTGGTCGGGGATGTCAACCACCTCCGGAGGGTCATCCACACTGGAGACAATCACTCGGATGAGGGTGGGCGTGGAGACCGCTCCCTCGTTGTCCGCGATGGTGTACCAGACCTCATCTTCGCCGTAGAAATTTTCCAGCGGCGTGTAGGTTACAGTTCCGTCACCGTTGGAGACGAAGGAACCGCCGCCGCTTGGAGTGGTGACGAACAGCACAGAACCGAGATCCAGGGTTCCATCAGGGTCAAAATCGTTGGCAACAATGCTGAAGGTGAGAGGAACGTCCTCATCAGCAAACTCCTGGTCTTGGGTTGTATCAGGAGGTTGGTTGGCACCAGTCCCACAATACTCCAGTGTTGGGCCATAGAGATTGGCAATGGGTTCCCCTGTTCCGCCAACTGAATACATGGGAAGGACCGCTCCGCCTGAGGCATAAGCCATGGAACCGGGCAAAGAAGAGGGCGTAGCCGGAGTCCCCAGAAAATCAACCTGGCTTGCTACTGTGGCCATGAATTGAAAATCGGCGAGAGCCACGGCCCCTGTGGCGTCAGGGAACAACGGAGTACTCGTCCCAACAATTAAGTTATTATTGTCACCGACATTGATGCCAGATCCCCGAAGGTTGACACTTAGCAGGTTCAGTCCCGCCGTGGGAAAATCAAGATACAGCTCCCATCCATCAACAGAACCCGCACTGGGATTGAAGAGGTAAAGGGTAGCCGTTTCCACAGCATATGTGGCGGGAGAGTTGCTGAACTCCCCATTGCTCCAGACCAACCCCAACAGATCCTGCCCCTCGCCCGAACAATCGGGCACCTGCGCGGCCGCATTCCCCACCAAAACTACCAGCCCCAGCACAACCAACAATCCATATTTCTTCATGCGTTTCATGATTTATCCCCCCAAAAAAGACGAGTCTAGCGTTGGCTGGGTCGGTAATCGGTGCCCAGGGCGTTCGAGAGAAACTGGTCCAGGGGCACCTTGTTCACGGCGGTGATGCCGGAATGCCCGTGGCCGTCGTCATCCACCAGCTCCACGCCCTCAAGCGCCGGCTGATTGATGAAGGCGCGCCCGGTCACGGGATCGCGCTCGACCTTGAACTTGCCCTGGGAAAAGCCGGCGACGTGAAATCGGTCGCCCTGGTAGGGTTCGAGGAAAACGATCACCTCTTCGCCACGCATCCAGTGCAGGGCCCCGTGAACAGTCACCTGCAGGCCGTCCACCTCGCCGCCCAGTTGCAGCAGTCTCACTTCACTGCCGGCGGTGCCCTTGTAGGACTCGTCAACGGCGATGACTGTCTCGGTGTAGATCTTGGAGTGGCTGGCGTTCCAGAACGACTCCACCTGGGCCACCGTGCCACGCACCACGGTGGTCGACGCTTCGGCCAGCTGTTCGGGATTCATATGAATGATCTTGGTGGCCAGGGCGGCAGGTGCACAGACGAAAATGAGCGCGATCCCGGCCAGGTAAAGGGCGGCTCGGAGTTTCATGGTTGTTCTCCTGGGATGGATGGAGATGTAGAGGCGGGGTTATTTGAAGAAAGTTGTGGGAGAGGATAGGAGACGGCACCGCCCCGAAACAGGGCATATGCCATGTCGGCGTTCGATGTACCAAGGCCCGCGTCAACACAATCCCCCAACTGGTTTCGCGGTTTCAATGTCTATCCTGAGAACAGAGTATCACAAAAACGTGAGATTGGCCACATTCAGGCCCAAAATTCTCCCGAACTTCATTTTTGGCCCCCCTTGACCCCCTTTCTTCCCTCGTCTATGGTGTTCAAGTCTCATGACATCGGGGGATAGCATGGCCAAAGACAATAACATCGGCCGAAAAATCGGTAATTACAAGCTTCTCGAACTCATCGGCGAGGGAGGCATGGGCGTGGTCTACCGCGCCGAGCAGACCCATCCCATCCGCCGCCAGGTCGCCATCAAGATCGTCAAGCTGGGCATGGACACCGCCGAATTCACCGAGCGCTTCGAGTCCGAGCGCCAGGCCCTGGCCCTCATGGACCACCCCTACATCGCCAAGATCTTCGACGCCGGAGCCACCGAGCGGGGCCGCCCCTTCTTCGTCATGGAATACGTCCAGGGCGTGCCCATCTCTAATTATTGCGACGACTTGAAGATGGATATCCGCTCCCGCCTGAAGCTCTTCATCCACGTCTGCGAGGGTATCCAGCACGCCCACCAGAAGGCCATCATCCACCGCGACATCAAACCCAGCAACGTGCTGGTCACTAGCGAAAACGGCGACGTGTGGCCCAAGATCATCGACTTCGGTGTGGCCAAGGCCCTGGACCAGAAGCTCACCGAGTACACCATCCAGACGGCCATGGGCCAGATCATGGGCACGCCCGAGTTCATGAGCCCCGAGCAGGCCGACCTTGCCGAAAGCCACATCGACACCCGCACCGACATCTACCTGCTGGGCGAGCTGCTGTACATCCTGCTGACCGGGGTGCCGCCCTTCGACCCCGAAGAGCTGAAGGCCCAGGGCCTGCACGCCCTGCTTTACCAGATCCGGTCCATTGATCCGCCTCGCCCCAGCCAGCGCCTGGCCGATCTGGGTGATAAGGCCAAGGAATCCGCCGCCGACCGCAGCACCACTCTTCCCAAACTCATCAGCACCATCCAGGGCGACCTGGATTGGATCACCATGCGCGCCCTGGAGAAGGAG
>CAZLUL010000045.1:0-20950 GCA_964562635.1 uncultured Fibrobacteraceae bacterium
TAGGCGTTGCTGATGCCAAAGGATTGATTCTCAATTATCATGTGCAGGTGAATCAGCCCTTCGCAACCTGAAGGAGGCTGGCATGCCTGAGCGCCTGCACGGATCCCAACCCGCCTTGTTGCCGACCCTTATCTTCCTGTTGTTCATTGTGGCCCTTGTTCCGCCATCTGCCGCCGCCTCCGAGGTCTACGTTGTGACCTACGAAGGGCCCATCACACCGATCGCCGCGGAATTCCTGGTCCAGGCCATCGAACTGGCCGCCCAGGCAGGAGCCGAGGCGGTGGTCATTGCCCTCGATACTCCCGGTGGTCTGGACACTTCCATGCGCGAGATCATCAAGGCCGAATTGAACGCCACCGTACCGGTGGTTGTATATGTCAGCCCGGCGGGCAGTCGCGCCGCCAGCGCGGGGGCCTTCATCACCGTGGCGGCTCACGTGGCGGCCATGGCCCCGGGCACAAATATCGGCTCGGCCAGTCCGGTGCAGATGATGGGTGCGGGCATGGACAGCACCATGGCCCACAAGGTGACCAACGACGCGGCGGCCTATATCTCGTCCATCGCCGAGCAGAAGGGGCGCAATGCCGAGATTGCGCGGGCTTTTGTGACCGAGGCGAAGAACATCACCGCCGAAGAGGCCCTGGCCCTGGGCGTGATCGAGATCATGGCCCCCTCGGTGGCGGCCCTGTTGGATAGCCTGCAGGGGCGGGAAGTCCATTTGGCGGACTCCCAACGGACCCTCGCCACGGCGGGGGCGATTCTGGTCTACCCGGAAATGAGTGTGCGGCAGAAGTTTCTCAAGATCCTCGTCGACCCCAACGTGGCGTACCTGCTGATGTTGCTGGGGATCTACGGGATCTTTTTCGAATTGAGCAGTCCCGGCAGCCTGGTGCCGGGTATTTTGGGTTCCATCGCGTTGCTGCTCGCGCTGTTCGCCTTTCAGGCCCTGCCTGTGGACTATTCGGGATTTGGGCTGATCCTGTTGGGAGTGATCCTGCTCATTCTGGAAGTCAAAGTGCCCAGCTACGGCACCTTGTCCATTGGCGGTGCCGCAGCCCTGGTCCTGGGCTCGCTGATGCTGTTCGACGCCCCCGAACAATGGGCGCGGGTGAGTCTGAAAGTCATGATTCCGTCGGTGGGCGTTTTTGTCGGCTTTTTTGGGCTCTGTGTTCTGCTGGTAATCCGGGGGCAGAAGCGGCCAGTGGTCACCGGCCAGCAGGCCATGGTCGGTGAGACTGGTCGAGTGACCGCCGGGATCGGTGGTGGCGATGATCCAGGCAAAGTCGTCGTGCACGGTGAAGTCTGGAACGCCATCGCCGACGAGCCCCTCGGGAGCGAGGCCCTCGTCCGGGTCATTCGGGTCGAGGGGAGAATAGTGCAGGTCGAGCCCGTCCCCGCAGAAGAAGCCAGCAAGCGCCTCACAACCCAACCGAGGAGTTGAGTCATGCCTTATATCCTTCCCTCCACTTTTTTGGTTCTGACTTTTTTCATCCTGGCCAACTCGTTGCGAATTTTGCGGGAATACGAACGTGGTGTCGTGTTTCGCTTGGGGCGGTATGTGGGGACCCGTGGTCCGGGCCTGATCGTGCTGGTGCCATTCATCGAGAAGATGGTCCGGGTCAGCCTGCGCACCATCGCCATGGATGTGGAACCCCAGGATGTGATCACCAAGGACAATGTTTCGGTGCGGGTCAACGCGGTGCTCTATTTCCGGGTGATCGAACCGGAAAGGGCCATTATCGACGTGGAGAATTACCTGTTCGCCACCAGCCAGCTGGCTCAGACCACCTTGCGCAGTGTGGTGGGCCAGGCCGAACTGGACGAATTGCTGGCCGAGCGGGACAAGCTCAACGCCCGGGTGCAGACGATCCTCGACGAAGCGACGGACCCGTGGGGTATCAAGGTCATGACCGTGGAATTGAAGGATGTGGACCTGCCCATGGAGATGAAACGGGCTATGGCCAAGCAGGCCGAGGCGGAGCGTGAGCGGCGGGCCAAGGTGATCCACGCCGAAGGGGAATATCAGGCGAGCCAACGGCTGTGCGATGCGGCGGGAAACATCGAAGACCATCCGGTGGCCCTGCAATTGCGCTACCTGCAGGCGTTGACCGAGATCGCGGCCGAAAACAACAGCACGACGCTGTTCCCGGTACCGATTGATCTGTTGACGCCATTTCTGAAGCAGGCGAAAGAAGGGCAGGGCTGACCAGGCTAGCGGTAATGTGCCCTGAGCGTGCCCCATGAAATTTTTTCCACGGCGACCGTGCCGATGGCGGTGACCTCAAACTCAAGAGTCTGAAGAATTGTTTCGGACCAGTACGGATTGTACCGGTGCTCAACAACCCGCACCAACCATGATCCGGCGTCAGGAATGGTCATCTGTTCAGCCACGTCGTAGGGCACGATGACTTGGGGGCAACCGGAGCCAGGCGGGGCGGTGTAGGCGGTGAAGACATCGAAGGTGATCACATTGCCGTCGAACAGATGCCGTTGGTTCACCACTTCCCAGCAGGGATCAGCCAGGTAGCCGAATACCATGACCGAAAACGGGGAGCCGGTTTCGACAACTTCCGGCACAAAAACCTGCTCCATGAAGGCGTTGGCCGAAGCGGCCGCGAGCAAGAAAACCAGGACCATGGTGAAGATGTTGGCAGTACGATTCATGACATTCCCCCTGTCAAAATCATTGAGCGATGATTCCTGAATGTACGGAACGGCCCCGCTTGCGGTCAAAATGACCTAGAATCCCACTTCACGCCCTTCATTCTGCTCACCCAACCACTCCTGCAGCGGCGCAAAATATTCCAACATCGCTTCGCTGGACAATTCCTCTCCCGTGGCTTCGCGCATGACCTGGTTCCAATCGCGGGTCGCGCCCAGGCGCAACACCGAATCGAGATACATGCCCACCGCCTTGTTGCCGTAGTAGTTGGCCGACCGCACATCCTGCTTCAGGATATCCCGGCAGATGTAGCGGTGCAGCTGGTGCAGGATCACGGTGCTCAGGGCGTAGTCGTAATACTGCGCCGGGTCGTCAATCACGTGGGTCTTGGTGGCCGGATCGCAGAACGATTCGCCCCGCGGCGTGGGCGGTTCGATGCCCTGGTACTTCGCGGCGTATTGCCACCAGCGGGTATTGTACTGGTGGCGCGGCAAATCCTTCTCGTACAGGTCGTGTTCCCAGTGGGTCATCGTGCCGCAGGCAAAGGGCAGGTAGACCACGCCGCCGGTCAGCGCCTGGTTCAGCAGCCAGGAAATCTCGTCCGGCGTCTCGTCCGCGCTCATCAATTTTACCTGTTGCAGGTAGGGCACCTGGCTGGCGGCCAGCTCGATCAGCGAGCCAACACCTTCGTGAAAGGCCCGGTTGGCACCGCGCCGCAAAATGGGGGGCACTTCGTCCCGGCTGTAGGCCAGGTAGTAGTAGATGTGGCCCAGCTCGTGGTGGGTGGTCTGGAACCAACTGAAGTCGGCTTTGACGCTCATCAGCGCCCGCACATCCTGGTCGAGGTCGACGTGCCAGGCCGAGGCGTGGGTGTTTTTGCTGCGGGTGGCGTTGGGCGGCAGTTCGTACATGTCGCTGCGGGACCAGAAATTCGCCGGCAACGGATCAAAACCCATTGAGATGTAGAAGCGTTCGCCCTGCTCGACGAGCCATGTGGGGTCGGCGCCAGCCAACATCGCGTCCAGATTCACGCCTTCCACAATACCCGGCCACTCCTGCGCCCAGCGATTGCCCAACCAATGGGCCGGGATGCGCTCGGGCACGGGCACTTCATAGCGGGCGGCCAACTCGTGTTTCACCCAGCAGTGCAATTGCTCATAGAGAGGCATTATGCCGTCAGTCAGCTCTTCCATGAGCGCCATCATTTCGGCAGACTCCATGCCGTAGTCCGCCACCTCCAGTCCGAAGAAAGAGCTGTAGCCCATCTCACGGGCCGTCTCATTGCGCAGGCCCTGCAATTCCACCAAGTCGTCCTTCAACTTGGGGCCGATCTTCTTGCTGCATTCCCAGATGGCCTGCCTTTCGGCGAGATCCCGGCTGGTGACCAACAGGTCGGCGATTTCGTTGGGGGTGACACTGCGGGCGGCCTGGCCGGGCAAGGTCAACCGGTAGTCATAGGAGTAGAGGGAATCATTGATGACCGCTTCGGCGCTGATGAGCCGGTTGACCGTGGCGGTCATGGTGCCGGGATAGTGGGCGGCTTCCTGCCAGGCCACTTCGATCTGGCGGTCCTGCACTTCGCTCAGGTCGTTGCGGTCGCGGTAGAGTCTGAGTCTGTCGATGACCTCGCCGCTGCCTACAAACTCGCCCAGGGCCCGGTCTGTGCTGATGACGGCCCGGGTGTGGCTGGGGGTGATGTCGGCGCCGGCGGTGAACTTGGCGTCTTCGGCGCGGGTCCACAGGATCTGGTAGGCCGCATTGTACTGGTCGAGAAAGGCCTGCACTTCTGCGGGTGTGCCGGGCATGACGGGGGCGCCGGCGACTTTGTCTTTGACTGCGGTTTCCGGTGCGGTGACCTGGTTCGGATCGTAGGTCAGAAAGAAGATGGCCAACAGGCCGACGGCCAACAGGGCCATGCCGATGCCGGCGGTGGTGCGGGTCTGCATTGAGGTGTTCTCCAGGCTCAGGTATCTCGCGGCCGTTCAGTACGCTGAATGTGCCACAAAGGCGCCAGCCTGAAAAGGGCGCGTTGTCTCGCTGGCGAGACAAAAAAAGGAGGAGGGCCATTGGCCCTCCCCATCTCTGGAATTTTTTGGATTCCAGCGTGGTGTCTAATTCAACGGCGTCGCTTCCAGAGGGAAGTCCTGGATCGCGGCGGCCGACCACTTGTGGGCAGTCAGGTCGTCGTGGAACAGGTTGTTCGAGCCGAAGGCCAGGCTGACGGCGTCGTAGCCCAGCATGTTCAGGTACGCGGTGACCTGGCTGCTGTGCTGGCCGGTCCAGCAATAGACCACGATCTGCTTGTCCGTGGGCAGGTTATGCAGCATGTCTTCCACGCCCATGCTGGTGTAGGGAGTGAACTGGTAGGAACCGGGGATGTGACCCGGGGTGCCAGCGGTGCCGGTGCCCATATAGTCAGCTTCGCCGAAGTAGTTGACGACGAAGTACTCGTCCAGGTTGTCCTTGATGTCGTTGTAGTAGACGCCCTTGAAGCCAGCGGTGAGCATGGCGTTCGCTCGTGTGGCAACGACGCTAGCGGCATCGCCGGTCAGCACGGGGTAGTTGTGGACCGTCAGGTCAGCGTTGTTGTTGACCGTCTCGGGGTTGGTCAGGGTGTTGTTGACGTGGCCGTTGTCGCCGTTCCAGGGACCGCTGGTGGCGACATTCCAGGAGGACATGCCGAACAGCAAGGACTGCGTATCCTCGTAGCCCATCAATTCCATGGCGATCTTGACGTGGCCAGCGCTCTGGCCCGAGTAGCAGGCGATCACGAACGGCAGGTCCGTGGGGATCGTCGTGCCGACGTCGGTCAGGACGGTGCCCAGACTCGAGTGGTAGGCACCGGTAATGTGGCCGGCGTCGTAGTCGCCCTGGGCCCGGATGTCGATGACCGTGTAGTCGGTCAGGTTGTCATTCAGGGCCGTGGCAGCCAGGACGCCAGGGCAGTCCGCGCTGTCGTTCAGGTAGTCGGCGCCGGCTTCAGCCATGGCCAGGAAGGTGGCCGTGGGTTCGTAGCCGATCGTCACGGGCAGTTCCATGCAGGAAGCCGGGGTCCATTTGTGGGCGGTCAGGTCGCTGTAGAACAGGTTGTTGGATCCGAAAAGCAGGCTTTTCGCATCATAGCCCAGCATGTTCAGGTACGCGGTGATTTGGCTGCTGTGCTGGCCGGTCCAGCAGTAGACCACAACGGTCTTGTCCGTGGGCAGGTTCTTCAGCATCTGGTCCATGCCAACACTGGCGTAGGGCGTGAACTGGAAGGCGCCAGGAATGTGACCCGGGACGCCAGCGGTGCCGGTGCCCATATAGTCAGCTTCGCCGAAGTAGTTGACGACGAAGTACTCGTCCAGGTTGTCTTTGATGTCGTTGTAGTAGACGCCCTGGAAGCCACCGTCGAGCATGGCGTTGACCCGGTCGGTCACGATGGTCGCGGCGCTGCCGGTGAGCACGGGGAAATCGTGATCAGTCAGGCTGGCGTTGTTGTTGGTAAGCTCGGGGTTGGTCAGGTTGTCGGCGGTTTTGCCCGGGGTATTCCACGAGTTGCCCGGAACGGTGGTCCAGGAGGACATGCCGAACAGCAGGGACTGGGTGTCATCGTAGCCCATCATTTCCATGGCAATTTTGACATGGCCGGCGCTCTGTCCAGAGTAGCAGGCAATCACAAACGGCTTGTCGGTGGGAATGGCGGTGCCCAGATCACTGAGGACCGTGCCCAGGGACGAAAGGTAGGCGCCCGGGATGTGGCCAGCCAGATAGGCGGATTCCGCACGAATGTCGATGACCGTGTAGTCGGCCAGATTGTCACTCAGAGCCGTGGCGGAAATGATGCCAGGGCAGTCTGTGGAATCGTTCACATAGGCTGCTCCAGCTTTGGCCATGGCCTCAAAGGGAGTGTCGCCTGCGGGTGGTGGTGTGACAGGATCGTCGTCCGAGGAACAGCCGACAAAAGTGATCAGCGTTACCAGAACTAGTGCGAGCCAAGTCCAGCGTTTCAGCATGGTATCTACTCCTGATTCCGGGTCGTGAAACCCGATTGTTTGGGGCCGCAGGGTGAAAATGCCGCCCCATAATTTCCCGGCCGGGACCAACCCGGCCGGGTCTAATCAATCCAACTACTTCAAACGCGGCGGAATCACGATGCCAATATTGGCGTCGTAATCCACCAGGCGCGTGACGCCATCGTCTTCATACAGATCCGATTCCCGCAGGTAGAACCCTTGGGGTCCATCAACGGTGGCGTGACAGGCCGCACCGCAGGAACCCGTGTCGGGCGTGCGGTCAGTGCGCTTCAGGATGTTGTGCGGCGAGGCGTACTGCCAGGTGCTTCGGTCCAGGTAGCCAGGCAGAGTCAGGCCCCAGTCGGCGTACGTGTCGGGGTCAACCGGCGTATGCCGCACCACGACGTAGTCGTATTCCTGACGATGAGGACTGGGGTTCTTGCCGATTTTGAACTGCACCACCGAAGGGTTGATCTCGAATTTCTCGAAACCATCGGCCTTGGGGTCAGCCACCAGGTTGTGGCAGTTCGTGCAGTTCTTGTAGGACTGCGAGTGGCAGACCTGGCACTGCAGGTTCCGGCCAGCGGTGCCCACGTGCATATCGTGGTAACTGTTGCTGAACTCGGGCGCCGCCGGGTCGTGACAGTTCTCGCAACGCGGCATCGAGGCCACCTCGTAGCGGTGGTCATAGTGGTCGCCGGTGTACTGCCCATCACCGTGGATTTCTTCCTTGGTGTGGCAAAGGTCACACTGGTATCCGCGCTGGCGATGAACGTCCGCCTCGTTGCCTTCAAGCTCGCCCTTGTAGTCGGTGCCCACGCGGCTGCCGTGGCAGGCGGTGCACTGCTCGTTCATGTCGGGCGTGGCCCGGAAACGATGGGAGTAGTAGGCGCCGATTTTCGGGAAACCGCCGCCGACACTGGCCGGACGGCTGACGTGGCACTGACCACAGGTCGTGTGGCAACCGCCGCACTTGGCCTCGAAGGGCTCTTCGTAGCCCGAACCTTCGAACGTGCACTGTCCGCGCTGCTCGATGGCCGCCTTTTCGCCCCACAGGTTAGTGTGCAGGCTGTTCTTGGTGGCGTCGACTTCGGACTGGTGACAGCTCTGGCAAGCCGGGATTTCGCCTTGCGCGTCGAACGCACTCGGGTCATGGACCATACCCAGATGGGCCTGGTCCATGGTCTCGAAGGTGAAGTCCGCAGCGCCGCCGTGGCAGGTCTGGCAGGACATCTGGCCATGAGTGCTGTCCAGGAAACGGTCGCCGTTGTTGCCGGTGATGATCACTTTTTCCCACGCTTCCAGCGCGGGTACGTCGCCGCCTCAGCCA
Organism: uncultured Fibrobacteraceae bacterium; assembly: GCA_964562635.1. Classification (GTDB taxonomy): domain Bacteria; phylum Krumholzibacteriota; class Krumholzibacteriia; order LZORAL124-64-63; family LZORAL124-64-63; genus JAGRNP01. The sequence goes on from CAZLUL010000045.1 coordinate 7,988, forward strand.
TCGGACTTGTCGTAGACAAAGATCTTGGCTTTTTCGGCGTCACCGTCCTTGCCCAGGGCAGCCAGCAGTTCATCCTGGCTGGAATGGCAGCCCAGGCAGGTCTTGTCAGTCGTCGGCAGCGGCCCGTCGACAATGGTTTCGGTGTCGTTGTCGCAGCCGCCAAGCGCCAGCAGCGCTATCAAGGCCAGGACTGTCAGCAGGAATGTTCTCTTCATGGTCAACTCCCGGGTTGGGCCCCTCATGAGACGGGCCGCACTTCGAGACCACGGGCAAAGATCGGCATGTTGTTGCAGATCACGTCCCGCGACTTGATGGTGGTTTCGTTCAGTTTCTGCCAGACGCCGATGCTCATGGCGCAATCCATGACCATGCCGACGAAACATCTGGCGGTGATGAAAGGATCGACGGGGCGAACCTGACCGGCGGCGATGCGCTGGATCAGTTCCGCCTGAATGAACTTGATGAAGGGCAGCCGGATTTCCTGAAACAGGACCGTAGCGGCGGGGTCGTTGCCCCGCGTGCTGTTGGCCATCAGTTGCAGCAGTTCCGGATCGGTCTTGGCAAAGGACAGGATGTATTCGGCGACCTGGGTCAGCATTTCCTCGACTCCGGTGCCTTCGGCCTGGGCCGCGAGTTGTCCGGCGATGTCGTGCTGGGCCGCTTTCGCTCTGATCACTTCTTCGTATAGGTGTTCCTTGCTGTCGTAGTGCCGATAGATGGCCGCTTCGGTCACGCCGCAATGCCGGGCGATGATGCGCACCGGTGTGCCGTTGAACCCGTTGGCGGCGAACAGATGCGTCGCCTCGCTCCGGATCAGGGCTTTGCGGTTGGTGACCTTCGGCGCGGCACTCATGGCGCTAGAACCTCCCCGAGACCGACAACCCGTACAGGTCGTGGATGTATAAGGAGAGAGAGTGCAGTCCCGGTCAGGGTGCGACGCCGCATTGGATCACCTCCGATAAAAGTAAACGTTTATTTACTAGTCAGGAGAACCATAATGGGGGCGATTTGGACTGATCAAGATAAAATATTAACAGGATGCGTGAAATGATTAACAACCAAAATTGTCCTTAATCTGGCGCGACCTGGAAAGGCTTTCGGAGGAAAACCTAGTGTTTTTCTGGGTGTTAACAGTGTTGATATCAATATGTTATTGATATTCTTGCGATTGCCGGGATGAGAAGTCAGTGAGCGTTGACTTGGCAGAGGAAGGACGGGGCCTTAGGCGGCGAACTCTTTGAGAATCCGAGTCAGAGTGAGCACTGTGCTGACCGGAAAATAAAATCCACGAATATGTCACCGATAGCTTTGCGGGAGCAGTGCCGAAGGGCGACCGCGGAAATCAAAATTCCGTTGAACCGCCCGATGTTGTATCATGAACAACGAAGGACTTGGCCCACCTGCCCCCAAGGAGCCCCGTTTTGACCGATGAAAATCGCCCCAGAAATCGGCGCCCGTTGATTTCCCATCAGCATCGCAAGCGGTCGCTGACCATGTGGTTGCTGCCCCTGGCGGTCATTGTGGCGATCATGGTCTTTCTGCCCCGCCTGGTGGCCTTGTTGGAGAAGTAGGTGGCGACCCCCGGAGACCTCCGCCGCTACCGCAGTACTTCGCCAAACCGGTAGGGCCGACTGCTCGGCGCAAACCAGCACTCTTGGGGCAACGGTTCCAGGTCCAGACCAAACAATCCATTGAACAACACGGCAAAAGTATTGACGGCCATTTCGTCATCGTGCAGGGAAATGTCCACTCCCGGCGGCACATACCAGGCGTTGTAGATCCCGAACCGCTCGGGCAGGTCGGTGGCGCCGGCGTCTTCCCAATCCAGCGCTGAGCCCGGCCCATGGTCTCCCTGGATAATGATCACCGGCGGCCGTGGTGACTGGGCGAGAATGCCCGCCACGGCCTCGCCGAGGCGTTGCATGACATAGCCAAACTGCGCGCTGTACAACGCCCGGTAGGCGTCGGCATCGGACTGGTGGATGGCGCGCCAGTGACTGCCGTCGGCAAAGCCGAATTTCACGGGCGGGTTCAAGGCCTGGCCGGAGGCGTCAAAGACAAATGGCGGGTGTGGGGCCAGGATGTGGGCAAAGACGAACAGGGGTTGGGAATCCGGCAGGCCCTGGCGAGCTTCGGGCAGGTGGTCGAAGATGTATTCGAGACGATGGCGCCGCAGGCCATGGGACAAGTCAGCAGGCCCACGGCCCGACCAGCGCTGCAGCAGGGGCAACAGCCCATCATCCAGGACATAATATTCCAGGAACGAAGGGTTCAGCCGTGGCTGCCATCTGTGGTCCGGCGTGGCCAGCCGGGTGACGGGATAGCCGGAGGGGAATGAACCCACGGCATAGCCGGCCTCACGCAGGGCCACGGTGGCCCGGTTGGTGCCTACCAATTGGCGCAACACCCGCCGATCAAAATTTTCAGGATCGGGAATGTCGAGCAGGTCTTGCAGGTAGCCCAGGTTCAAGGTCGAGGCCGCCGCCAGTGCGGTCTGGGGGTAACTGCCGCGGCTGCGTTCCAGCACCCGGAATCCTTGTTCTGTCAAAACCTGCCGCAGCGCGCCTTCGGGCACGGAATAGTGCGCGTCCAGGAAGTCCGGTTGGCCCAGGCCGTCAACCAGCAAGTAGTAGATGTCCGGTGGTGGGTGCTGACCGGGGGACACTGTCAGGTTCAGCGCTTCGGCTTCTGCCTGGGCAACCGGCACCGGTGGCGCATTCTTGACTTCGGCCCAGCCGACCCGGGCCAGGGGCAGGGCCAGAAAGACGAGGGCGGCCATGTTGAGTGGCAGCGTGACCTTGCGCGCGTCGAAAGGGCGAAGCCTGAGCAGGATGCCGCCAACGGCCGCTGCGGTCAGCAGCATCAGGCTGGTTTTGTCACCCAGGGCACTGCCCTTAAAAAAAACGAGCAGCACCGGTGAAACCACCAATGCTGCCCGCTGAACATTTTTCCAGACCAACCGGCCAACGGCCAAAGTAAGCGCCGTCAGCGTCAGATAGGCCAGCAGGATACGGGCGCCATCACCCGGTTCGAGCATGCGGAAATTGCCGAGATAAAAGTGAACAACGGGCAGGGTCGCCACCACGAAGGGGTGCAGCGGCCAGTAGCCCGGTTGTTGCCGTTTCATCTCAACCGTCCACGAACTCCAACTGCGCGACTGCCGGGATCAGCCCGGCCTTGTGACCGCGAGCCAGCAACTCGGTGATCGAGTCCTTGCCACGGGTGCCGTAGTCCAGGGTCCAGTCGTTGACGTACATGCCGACAAACTCGTCCGCCAGTTCCACGCCCATGTCACGCGCCCAGCCCAGCGCATAGTCCAGGGCTTCCTTGCGGTTGTTCAGGCTGTATTTGATGCTGGCGGTGAGGATATCCGAGATGTCCTTCATCTTGTCGCCATGCTTCTTGTGGATCGCGTTGCCGCCCAGGGGCAGGGGCCAGTCGGTGCGGCCGGTGGTTTCCCACCACCACTTGCCCAGGTTGATGCATTCCTTCAGGCCGGCTTCCTCGTAGGTGAGCTGGCCTTCGTGAATGATCAGTCCGGCGGGGAATTCGCCGCTGACCACGCGGGGAATGATCTCATCGAAGGGCACGTGCACCGCTTCAAACTGGCCGATGGCCAACTGCAGTTCCAAATACGCCGAAGTCATCTTGCCGGGGATGGCGATGGTCGTGCCCTTCAGGTCGGCCGGAGCGATGGCCTCTTTGGCCACCACCATGGGACCGTAGCCGAAGCCCATGCTCGCGCCCGCGGGCAGCAGGGCGTACTTGTCCAGCACATAGGCGTAGGCGTGGATGCTGATGGCCGTGATGTCCAACTCACCGCGGGTGGCCCGTTCGTTCAGCGTCTGGATGTCTTCCATGACGTGGGTGAAGCGGTAGGGGCCGGTGTCCATCTTGGCCTTGGCCAGGGCGTAGAACATAAAGGCGTCGTCAGGGTCGGGGCTGTGGCCAAGGGTCAGATCGATAATCCCGGACATGGGTCCTCCTTCAAGGCGGGGCCGGTGGGCCGGCTCTCTGCACCAATGTATTTATCTCCGCTTCATCACAACGGCGGCGATCAAGATGATAGTAAAAACCCCGCCAAACATAAAGGTCAGGGGCAAACCGCCGCCTTTTTCTTTGTTGGAACCGTCCTGGCCTGCGTCAGACGCGGTGTCGCCGGACTCCTGGGTGAACAGGTCCTCGGCCGGGCCAGCCTCAACCTCTCCGGACAGCAACCGCAGGGGCAAGCGCCGGCCGGCCTCCAGAGCGGGCCCGGACCAACGGGTGAAGCCCGGCAAATCGGCTCCTTCGCCCTTTTCGAGCTCCATGGCCTGCACCTCGAGCCAATCGGGGGAAACCAGCGCACTCCAATCGGCAATGGCCAGTTCGCCGCCCAGGGGCACTTCCATGCCATCACGCCAAGGCAGAACCGCCTCAATCCGGATGTGGTTCAGGCCGGGAGTCAGGGGCACCGCCAGGCTCAGTTGGCTGCTGCCACGGGTTTCGGCCTCAAAGGGGGTCGCTTCCGGCCCGCGCGTGTAGGTCGCTTCGATGTTGCTGGCATCAGAGGGAAAGTCCAACTCGAAGGTCGCGGTGCGGTCCAAAATCGTTTTCTGAGGGGTGGCGGTATTGTCGACCTGGATCATGTATTCCAGGTGCAGGAGGGTTTCCTGCCGCCGGATCACCAGATTCAGGCCCTTGATCGAGACGCCGTCAAGTTTGTCGGTGGTGTCAAAGACATGCAGGATCATGGTTTCATCCATGAGTTGCTGGCCGCGCATGCTCCACCAGTAGGGCACGTCTTGGTACCAGACGGCCACGATGTACTTGCCCACGTCCTTGATCGGCACGCCGGGGGCCACGAAGCTCGAACCACTGGGTTCGAAATCGAGGATCCCGTTGCGGCGGGTTCGGATGTACTCAATGGTCATGCGCTCGACCGAGGCCGGCTGGCCGGTGGTGGCGTTGATGACCTCGAAATGCAGGTCAACCGGGTCCGCATCCACCGACTGGGCCGTCGCCGGCAATGCGTTCCAGGACAGCACCAGCACCGGGGCCAGGATCAGGACCAGTAGCGGCAGGCGATTCTGGATCGTCATTTGTGAAAACATCGTTCCCTCCCGGGAATATTTGCCAAGCTTCCGTGTTTTGCGCCGATATGTGCCAAACATTCGATGAAACCCAAGGCCTTTGCTTGAGTTGGCGCGAAACTTCCGGTAAATTGCACGCAGACCAGCAACTTTGGCGTCGCCTGATATTGCATGATGAAAGGATTGCCATGGGCACCACTGCCACGGACATGATTAAACCCCCCAGCGGCATTTTGTGCAAGTTCCAGACCGGAGTGGTCCTCGGACTTGTGGTGGGGCTGCTTCTGGCGTCCACTATGGCCCAGGCTCAGGGTGGTGTCTACGAAACCTGGTCCTCGGACAGTTTCACCCTCGCGCCGCGCGAATCCTTCCAGTTGAAAGTCTCCTATGACCAGATCCAGGTCCGCAACTGGAAACTGGTGGTCGATGGCGGTGACCAGAACTGCGACGTGCACGTGCGCCGCAGCCGGGATGGTTCCCTGCTCTACCAGCAAAACGATCAGCGCCATCACGAACTGGTGGTGCCGTGGGGGTACGGCGAAGAGGTGAGCATCGTCATCACCAATCGCAATACCAAGGGCGCCTTTGTGGTCTCACTGCTGGGGCCACCACGGGACCAGGTCCACGCCTCGTATAGCTATCATGTGAATCGGGCCCTGGACAAATTCAGCGCCGGCCAACGACTGGCCGCCGAAGCCGAGTGCCGCAAGGCCCTGGTTGAAAATCCGGATGACGGGGTGGCCAAGGTCCTGCTGGCGGGCTTCCTGCGCGACCGCCATTATTTTGACCGCGCGACCGGCCTGGTGGATGAGGCCCTGGCTGGCGAATTGCCGGACAGCATGCGGGAGATCGCCGAAAGCATGAGCCGGGAATTGCTCAAGCTGCGGGCGCCCCTGCCACTGCCGGTGCGCCTGGGTGTCGAAGAAGCCGAGGGGCTGCTCATTGCCGGCGAGGGCGCCAAGGCCCTGACGGTCACCGAAAAGCTGTTGGACGGCGAACTGGAACTGGATTCGGGTTCCCGCAGCCGCCTGCTGATGCTGCAGGGACAGGCCCTGGATCAACTCGGCCGGAACTTCGAATCCCTGGACGCCTTCACCAACGCCCTGCAGTTGAACCGGAACAAGGCCAACGAAGGTGTGATCTACTTTCACATGGGGCGCCTGTTCCTGAAGATGGACAACCTGCCCCAGGCCGAAGGCGCCTACACCATGGCCCTGGAAAACGGCTTGCCCAGTGGCTTGGATGTGCAGGCCCGCGAAGCCCTGCAATTGATCACCAATCAAACCCGCGATAATCGTTAGTCGCGTACCTGAAGGACGAGCCCGTGAATTTTCGCCCCGATTGTTTCCACTTCCGCGGCCACGTGCCCTGCCAGCCCCACAAGAAAAGTGGCGTGCACTGCGATGGTTGTCCGGATTTTCGCGCCCGCGAGGGCCGCATCCTGCTGATCAAGCTGGGCGCCGCCGGAGACGTGATTCGCACCACACCGCTGCTCGAACCCTTGCTCGAAAAATTCCCCAATCACGTGCTCACCTGGGTCACCGATTTTCCGGTTCTGGTGCCGGCGGTTGTTGATGATGTGGTGGCCCTGAATACCGAAACGCTGGTCTGGTTGCGTCAGACGAATTTTGACCTGGTGATCAATCTGGACAAGGATCGACCGGCCTGCGCCCTGGCCCGCGAGGTGCAGGCGCCGGTCACCTGGGGCTTCACTCTGGGCGATGACGGCATCTGCCGGCCGGTTGCCGAAGGGGTGACCGAGGCCATGGCTGCCGCGGCCCACGACAAGTTCCTGACCGGTTTATTCGACGACGTGAACCAGGCCTGCACCAAGAGCTATCCCGCCGAGATTTTCGCGATCTGCGGTTTCGAATTCACGGGGCAGGAATATGTGCTGGACCGGCCCGTGACGGTGCCGGATTTTGATCTGCCGACGGGCAAGGCGGTCGTGGGCCTGAACACCGGTTGCGGTGGCCGTTGGACCAGTCGCCTGTGGCCCGAAGATCGCTGGGCCCAGTTGGCAGTCTCCCTGCAAGGCGCCGGCTATGCCGTGGTCCTGTTGGGCGGACCGGATGAAGACGAAAAGCACCAGCGCCTGGCGAGTGCCACGGGCGCCTGCTATCCCGGCCATTTTCCGCTGCAGACTTTTATCGGCTTGATGGACCGCTGCGACCTGGTGGTCACCGCCGTGACTATGGGCATGCACATCGCCCTGGGGCTGGGCAAGAAGCTGGTGCTGTTCAACAACATTTTTAATGCGCACGAATTTGAGATGTATGGCCGCGGCCGCATTCTCGGTCCCGAACAAAAGTGCACCTGCTTTTTTCAGCCACGCTGCCGCAACGAAAAATTCTGCCTGGAAACCCTGGCTCCGGCCACGGTCCAGAACGCGGTCGATGAACTGCTCGGCCCATTGGGTCCCGGGACGGGTTCGTCGTGAAGCTGAGCTTCCTCGGACCGGCACCGCCGTTTCGCGGGGGCATCGTCACCTACTACGCCATGCTGGCGCGGGTGCTGGAAAATCGTGGCCACGAGGTCTTCTGGGCCGCCTTCAAAAAACAGTATCCCAAATTCCTTTTTCCCGGCACCGAGCAGGAGGGCGAATCAGCCGCCTGGTTGGCCCACGCCAACGCGCCGCGGTTCGTTCCCTGGTCACCCTGGAGCTGGTGGCGCACCTACCAGGACCTGCGGCGCGAAAATCCGGCCGCGGTGATCATCAAGTATTGGATCCCGTTTTTTGCGCCCGGATTTTTTGCCGTCACCTGGCTACTGCGCCGCAAGACTTCCGTGCGCGTGGTGTACCTGCTGGACAATGTGATTCCCCACGAAAAATATCCCCTGGGTCTGTTCCTGACCCGCCTGGCCCTGCGCCAGGGGCACCGTTACATCGCCCAGAGCGACCAGGTGCGGCGTGATCTGTTTGAAGTGCTGCCGGCGACCGACCCCGCCGCAGTGATCACCACTCCTCATCCGGTGTACGACTTTGGCCAGCCGGGACGACCGCGCAAAACAAAGGCCGCCGCCCGCGCGGCCCTCGGACTATCGGCTGAGGCCCGTCTGGTGCTGTTTTTTGGTTTCATCAAACCCTATAAGGGCGTGATGCACCTGATCGATGCGGCCGGCCCCCTGCAGGAAAAATACGGCGCGGGGGTGCAGGTGCTCATCGTGGGGGACATCTACGGCGAAAAGCAGCCCTATCTGGATCGCATCACCGCCTCCGGTGGCGCCGAGGTCATCCTGCTGGTCGATGGCTTCGTGCCCGACGACACCGTTGAGGACTATTTCCTGGCGGCGGACCTCGCGGTTTTGCCCTACGTTTCGGCCACCCAGAGCGGAATCATTCAAATCGCCTACAACTACGACCTGCCGGTGGTGACGACCAATGTGGGCGGGTTGCCCGAAGTGGTGCGCGACGGCGAGACCGGCTTTATCGTGCCGCCCGAGGACAGCGCCGAACTGGCTGCGGCCATCGTCCGCTTCTTTGATGAAGACAAGGCCGGCGCCTTTGGTGCGGCCGTGATCGGCGAAAAGAAAAAGTACTCCTGGGACCGGATGGCCGAGGCGGTCGAAGCGCTGGCCGGCTCCGGGTCGAAAGAAGATCAGGCATGAAGAAAAAAGTCACCGCCGAGAGCCTGATCGCTGACCTGGCCGCTGGCGCCATCGTGCCGCTGCCCGAAGAAAGCTGGCGCGAACTGGCGCCGCACTTCAAACTGGTGTCCGATACGCCAACGGGCCTGGGGGGCGTGATCCTGCTGATGCGTCGCCCACTGCCCACGGGACGCAAACAGGGCTGGGCTCTGGTCGAAGATTCCCAGCCCGGCGAAAAAGTCGTCCGGCCCCTGGCCAGCGAAAAAGAAGCACGCGCCCTGATCGCTGATCGCCTGGCGGCCTACGAACGCATGTGGGATGGCTGAGGCGGCTGCAAACCAGACTATTACAACTGACCGGGAGTCGGTTTTGGCACAAGTGAAGACAGGATTGGAAGTGATCGCCGGCGCTGGCTTTGCCGCTTTGCAAGGTCAGCGCATCGGTTTGCTGGTGCACCCCGCCTCGGTCGACCGGCACCTGCGCCCAACGGTCGGTTTGATGACCGAAGCGGTGACGGTGAACCTCACGACATTGTTTGGTCCCCAGCATGGCATCCTGGGCCAAACCCAGGACAATATGATCGAGTGGGAAGGTTTCACCGACCGGATGACCGGCCTGCCCGTTTATTCGCTGTACGGCGAACACCGCAAACCCTCACCCGGGATGCTCGATAACATCGACACCCTGGTGGTCGATCTGCAGGACGTGGGCGCCCGCTACTACACCTTCATCTGGTCGTTGTTGTTGTGCCTGGAAGCCTGCGCCGAGGCGGGCAAAAAGGTGGTCGTGCTCGATCGTCCCAATCCGCTCGGGGGGCGCCACACCGAAGGTACGGTGCTGGATCCCGCCTACAAATCGTTCGTGGGCCTGGCGCCGATTCCCATGCGGCATGGCCTGACCATCGGCGAATTGGCTGAATATTTTGTGCAGTGGCGCGGCCTGGAAGTTGACCTGGACGTGGTCTGGATGGACGGCTGGCAACGCGACATGAACTTTGACGAAACCGGCTTGCCCTGGGTGCTGCCTTCGCCGAACATGCCGACGCTGGACACGGCCTGGGTCTACCCCGGCGGTTGCCTGCTCGAAGGCACGGCCCTGAGCGAAGGCCGCGGCACCACCAGGCCCTTTGAAATATTTGGCGCGCCCTACATCGACCCCGAGACCCTGGTGGGCCTGCTGAACAGCTGGAGTCTGCCGGGCTGCCGCTTCCGGCCACTGCATTTCGAACCCACCTTTCACAAGTATGCGGGCGAAGTCTGTGGTGGGCTCCAGGTGCATGTGACGGACCCGCGCCGCTTCGAATCAGTCGCCACCTATACGGCGGCCATCACCGCCATTGGTCAGTTGTGGCCGGATGATTTTGCCTGGAAGCAACCGCCGTACGAATACGAAACCGACAAGCTGCCCATTGATATCCTGGCCGGCGGCACCCGCTGGCGCGAGCAGGTCGAAGCGGGCATCTCGCCCTGGCAGATGAAAGCCGAGTGGATCGAACAGTTGCAGGCTTTCGCCGAAGCTTCGGCCGGGTTTCGCCACTATGATTGACGGGGTGGGGCACAGCTCGCCTGGGGTGCGCGGATTGATCCTCGCCGCCGGTTATGGCACCCGCCTGGCGCCGCTGACCGACCACTTGCCCAAGCCACTGTTGCCGGTCGCAGGCAAACCCCTGCTCGATGGCATCATCAAGCGCTTGCTCACCGCCGGTGTCGCGCCAATCGCCATCAACAGCCATCACCTCGGGGATATTGTCCAGGCCCACGTGGCGGCCCACGAACAGGCCGACCAGTTGCACTCTTTTCCTGAGGCGGACATTCTGGGCACCGGTGGTGCTTTGGCCAATGCCCGCGATTTCCTCAGGGCCTCCGGCGCCTCCGGCACTTCCAGGGCCTTTGTTGTCTACAACGGCGACGTGCTGTGCGATGTGGATCTGGCGGCACTGATCGCCGACCACCAAGGATCCGGCGCCCTGGCCACCCTGTTGCTGGCCGACTGGCCCGCCATCAATACCGTCACCCTGGGCCGTGACGGCGCTGTGCGCCACATCGACGGCACCGGTGACGCTCCACTGCCCAACCCCGGCGACCGCCAACTGACCTACGCCGGTGTCGGCGTCTTCGACCGGCAGGTGCTGGACGATATCAGCCTGGGCTTCTCTTCGTTGATTGCGCCGTTGGTGCGAGCGATGGCCCAGAAACCGGGGGCGGTGCGCGGCTTCGCGCCAAAGTCGCTGGCCTGGGACGATCTGGGCACCTTGGGCCGCTGGCTGCAGGCCGCCGGTCCGGATGCCCACACCACCGAAAATTTCCACCTGACCCGCCTGACCGGCCATGGTTCGGAACGCCGCTTTTGGCGACTCGGACATGGCGACTGGTCGGCTGTGGCGATGCACAGCCCTCCCGGTGATGACGAACACGAACGTTTCCTGGCTGTGGCCAGGTTCCTGGCCAAACACGACCTCGGCCCGGCCCGTATCCTGGCGGTGGACGAACCTGAGCGCACCGTCCTGATGGAAGACCTGGGGCCGACCAGCCTGCACGCGCTGGCGACGGACCAGTCCGTCGCCGCGGCCGCCGTTCGCCAGGGTTACGAACAGGTTGTGGACCGTCTGGTGGCTCTGCAGGCGGTCACGCCTCTGGCCGAGGCCGAGTGTCCCCTGGCGGTGGACCGCGTGCTGGATCTGGAGCAACTGCGGTGGGAAACATCCTACTTCCAGGAGCGCTTTCTGCAGGGGCATCTGGGTTGTGGCGCCCAAGAATTGGCGGGCCTGGAAGACGAATTTGCCGCCCTGGCCGCCGCGGTGGCCAACTTGCCCAGGGTCTTGCTGCACCGCGATTTCCAGTCCCAGAACATCCTTTTCCACGAGCAAAAGGTGCGGTTGGTCGATTTTCAGGGCTTGCGCCTCGGCCCGCTGACCTATGATTTGGCCAGTCTGGTCTGGGACCCTTATGTGGACATTCCGGGGGAACTGCGGCAACATCTGGTGGCCCGATTCGCAGCCGGCTGCGCATCCCTGGACCCCGCTGAAATTTGGGTCATGACCACCACCGCTGGCCTGCAACGCGTGATGCAGGCTCTGGGCGCCTACGGATTCCTGGGTCATGTGAAAGGCAAAGCTGAATTTTTGGCTCATATTCCGGCCGCGCTGAAAAATCTGCACCAATTGCTGACCGAATTGGCCCATTGGCAGAGTCGGCCCGAAGTGGCTGACCACCTGCCCGGGCCACTGCCATGTCTGACCCGGCTGATCGCGACCAAAGCGCAGCCCGAAAGCAAAAGATGACCACCGCAACAACCTCGTCGATCCGCACTCCCCAACGCCTGCTGGAAAGCACCCAGTTGGGCTTCTTTCTGGTGGCCCTGTGTGCGGGCAATTTTTCCGTCGCCATCGGCCAGATCGCCCTCGGTGTGACCCTGCTGGTTGGGCTCACCCGCTGGTTCCTGTACCGCGAAGCCCTGGTCAAGACGGGCATGGAACGGGTGACCCTGGCCTTGATCGCCTGGGCGCTGTTGATGATTCCGTTCTCGGCCGATCCCGGTCAGTCGGTGGTTTTTGCCAAGCGCTTTTTCCTGTTTGCCGCCCTGTGGTTGGGCGCTGGCCTGGCGGTCAACGAGTACCGTCGTCGCCTGATGCTGGGGGCGATGATGTTGGGTGCCGCGGGCATCAGTGTGATTGCGATCTGGCAAATGTACCAGGCGACCGGCAGCCTGATGGCCAACCGCCTGGTTCAGGTTTCCAATGCCATGACCAGCGGCGCGATGCTGATGCTGGTGGTCCTGCTGGCGTTGGGTGTCCTGCTCAATCGCTCCACCGGCACCAAGGCTCGGCTGGTGGTGGGAGCGGCTCTGGCCCCGGTCTTCCTGGCCCTGTTGATGACCATGACCCGCAGTGCGCTACTCGGCCTGATGGTCGGTGTGGCGGTGATGTTGCTGGTGGCGCATCGGCGCTGGTTTTTGATTTTTGCGACCTGCCTGGTTTTGTTGGCCGTCAGCGTTTCCCTGTTTGGGGAAGACGTGCTCTCGCGCCGCGCCTGGTCCCGCGTCAGCCCCAAGTCCCTGGTCTCGGGCGAAAATACCACCGCCCGCCTGGAAATGTGGCGCGTGGGCTGGCAGATGATTCAGGCCGAGCCGATCACCGGGGTGGGGGATTGTGACCTGCTGGCTGTGGCCCCCCAGTACTATGGTGACCGCCGACCCGTGACTTTTGGGCATTTGCACAGCAATTTTGTCCATTTGGCTGTCATCTGGGGCATACCGGGCTTCATCCTGGCCATGGTTTTTCTGGCTAACCAGCCGCGTTTGTTGT
>CAZLUL010000046.1:0-20904 GCA_964562635.1 uncultured Fibrobacteraceae bacterium
TGGAGGCCGCCAACCAGGGCCTGATGGTGCACCAGATGGCGGGAATATTGCCGGATCAGGCCCGCGAACTGTACCAAATTCCCGAGGGCTACGTGGCCGTCACAGCCTTGGCTTTGGGCCACCCGGGCGCAGGCGAGGGCGAATTAGCTCAGCGGGACCAGGCGCCAAGAGAGCGGAAAACCCAGGCCGAGTTTGTTTTTGGCGGGGCCTTTGGCCAAGCCTTTGGTCAGCGTGAGGTAAAATGAAATGCCCATCAAACAGCCAGTAACCCGATCGCTGGACCGCCTGCAAAACGCTTTATGGGGCCTCTTCATAGGAGACGCCCTGGCCATGCCCGTCCATTGGTTCTACCGCGTCGAAAACATTCGCGATGTCTTTGACGGCGGGCTCACCGGCTATGAGGATGCTCCGCACCCACACCCCGAAAGCTTCATGGTGGGCATGGCTTATCGTCCGGATGTCGAGGCCGCCAAACGTCTGGGCCGTCCGTTCGATATCCTGCATGACCACGCCGGGTTCTATAATTCGAGTTACAGCACGCTGGAGATCCGCAGCACCGAAAGAGAAGCGGCCCATGGCAATGCCGTGCCCGGGTTGGCCGATCGTTACCACTACCACCATGGGCTCAAGGCCGGCGAAAACACCCTGGCCGCTCATCTGGTGCGAGTATTGATGCGTTCGGTGATCCGGCTGGGCCGCTACGAACCCCAGGCTTTTCTCGATGATTTTGTGGCGCACATGACGACGCCGGGAGCAAATCGGGATCCCTACAGTGAAATCTACATTCGCCGCTGGTTTGAAAACTACTCGCGGGGATTGCCGGACCACAGCTGTGCCGAGTTGCAGCGCAATGTCTGGTCCATCGGCTCCCATGGTGGGGTCATCCGGCCCTTGATCCTGTCGATGACGGCAAACAGTCCTTATCAGGGTTTGGGACTGGCCACTGAGCATCAAAATCTCACCCATCGCTCTGAGAATGTGACCAGTGCCCTGGGTGTGTTGGTGCCGCTGCTGAATGCCCTGCTGGCTGGTGATGATCCGAACCGGACGATTTCAGAATATGCGCAAGAAGTGCGTCTGCCTCAGGTGACGGGTAAGGATTTGTTTGCGTCTTACCGGAGCCATCAGGGGCCAGGCAATATTCCCCACCGGAAAATGTGGGAATATCACACCCAACTGGCCGAGACTCCGTTTGAGTTGGACCAGTTCGTTCAGGACAATCCGGGGTTCGAAGAGGCCAGTGACGTCCTGGCGACGGCCTGTTATCCGGAGCATGGCTTGCCTTTGCTGCTGTACCTGATGAGAAGCCACAACGCCGATCTGGAGTCGGCCCTGCTGGCCAACGCGAATAGCGGTGGCGACAACGTGCACCGCGGCATGGTCTTGGGTCTGTTGGTGGGTGCTGCCAGCGAGGATATACCGAGCCATCTGAAAGAGGGACTGACGGCCAGCGATGAACTGCAGAGCGAGATCGCGTCTTTCAGTGAAATTGCCCTGACCGGATCTGCGATCTGATCCCATCGTGGGGTTGGGGCACGGCCGGGCACTTCAGACAAATCGGCGTTCGCGCTGCGGCCCCGTGCCGTGGTGCGCGCTTTTTCTTATCTTATTGCCGCCCCGTCCGGGCGCCGACCACCCCTGACCCGTTCTCCAACGAATAGGCCCTGTCTTGGACCCCACGACCCAGGAAATTGAAGCCAGTCTGGCCGCCTTACCCGAGACCGATAGCCCGGACCGGGCGGATCTGCTGATCGAACTGGCCCGCACGGTTTTCATGGTCGACCCGCCGCGGGCCACCGAGGTCAGCCGTGAGGCGCTGGAGATGTCCCGTCGCCTGGATTACGAAAAAGGCATTGGCTTCAGTCTCTATCATTTGGGCTTCGGTGAATACCTGCGCTCGGATCACGAAACCGCCATGGCCACCCTGCTGGAAGCCGAGCGCCTGATGGACGCTCTGGATGACGACAACGGGCGCGGCATGGTGCTGGGTGCGCTGGCAGCGGTGCACCTGAGTGTGGGCGAATACGAGAAGGCCCTCTCCTGTTCCTTTGCGGCGCTCAAGGCTCACCGTGGCACTGGCGACAAGAGCAACGAAGGTTGGCTCCTGCACGGAATCGGCGGCGCCTACCATGAGATGGGGGACTACCCGCGGGCTCTGCAGTATCACGGCGAAGCTTTGACTGTCTTTGACGAGATGGATTTCGACGTCGGCCGGGCCAGGGCAGTTACCGGGTTGGGCATGGTGCACCAGGCACGGCGCGAATTTGACAAGGCGCTTGAGGTGCACGGTCGGGCGCTGGAACTATTCCGCCGTGCCGAGAGCGATTTTGGCGAGTCCCGGGCACTGAATGATCTCGGGGTCACGCTGCAGGAAATGGGCGATTTCGAACAGGCCCGGACCCATCATCTGCGCGCGCTGAAGTTGCGCGAGGAATTTGGCAACAAGCAGGCCGTGAGCACCAGCCTGATCAACCTGGGCAAGCTGCTATTGGCCGAGGGAGAGCTGGAGCCGGCTTTGGATTATGTCTCTCGTGCTCTGGGCATTGCCGAGCAGATCAAGGCCAAACCGCGCATTTTTCAGTCCCACCTGGTTCTTTCGGAGATCCGCTCCCTGATGGGTGATCCGGCCGCCGCGCTGGAGCACTACAAGGCCTACGAACGGGTGAAAGAGGAGGTGACCGGTGACCAGGCCAATTTGCGCATGGTCAACCTGCAGGTCGGCTTCGAGATGGAACAGGCCGAACGCGAGGCGGAGATTTCGCGCCTGAAGAATGTGGAATTGCGCCAGAAAAACGAACAGCTGCACACCCTGCTGGACGAGCTGCACACAGCTCAGGCCCAATTGATCCAATCCGAAAAGATGGCGGTCCTGGGCTCGCTGGTTTCCGGGTTGCTGCACGAATTCAATACGCCGCTCGGTGCGATCACCGGCACCAGTGATACTTCCTACCGCTGTGTGGACCGGATCCGCAAGTCAGTCGCTGACCATCCGGAGTTGTTGGGGCAGCGGAAGTTTGTCCAGGCCCTGGATATTCTCGAACGCAACCACGAGCTGACAATTACGGCGACCGACCGCATCGGCCAGATCACGCGCAGTCTCGAAGGGTTCACCAATCTTGACGGCGGCGCGCTCGAAAGTGTCGACGTGAACGAGAGCCTGGATCAAACCCTGACGCTGCTGGAGCATGAGTTCCGCGGCCGGGTGGAAGTGGTCCGGCATTGGGACGAATTGCCGTCCCTGGTCTCAGACCCCCGTGACCTGAGTCAGGTGTTCATGACGCTGCTGAGCAACGCGGGTGAAGCCATCAAAGAGCACGGCACGGTGACGGTAACCACGAAATTCGTGGGCGAAAATGTGGAGGTGGAAATTCAGGATACAGGCGTGGGTATGGACGAAGCCGCCTTGGCTGTCCTTTTCGAACCCTCGTTTTCTGATTCGGGCAAACGGATCAAGACCGGCCTGGGTCTTTTGGCGGCCTTGAACATCATGCAAAAAAAGGGTGGGGGGATTACCGCCGCCAGTGAAGTCGGTCTGGGGTCGAAATTCAGGATCTGGTTGCCGATTTCTGCGCCGAAGGCCGTCTGACTGGGCGGGTATGGATCAGGCGTCCGTCTGCTGAGCCTGGCCCAGAAATTTTCCAACGAGCATGGCAATGATCACCGTCAGGTAGATCTGTCCCGTGACGGCGGCCAGCGTTGCGAGGGTTTTGGCAGCCGAAGTCAAAGGTAGCATATCGCCATAGCCCAGAGTCGAATAGGTCACGAAGGCGTAGTAGATGTAGTCGGCGGTGTTGTGCCACTCCTCATTTCCGGCCCTGACCACCGAACTGAAGCCATAGGCGGCGGGGTCCAGTGCATTGAGGACTATGAAAACCAGGGCGAAGACCAACCCCAGCAAGAGATACCCGCTGATGGCATCGACGATGATTCGTCCCGTGACCCGACGAGTGCTGGCGATGATGATGATCAGTCCGATGGTGATCACGGTAAAATACAACAACATCGCGATGCGCGAGGCCATCATCAGGGACGGCAACTCGAAAACCACCGCAAGCCACTCGATCACCATGGTGGATGCTGCCACGACCATGAATGCCCTGCGATAGGTATCCATGGCGAGGTTTGCCGCAATCAGGGTTGCGGTGAACAGGATGTTGAACCAAATGGATTGCGAGGCGACAGGCAGCATGGGCACGCCAAAGACGACGGCTGTGACCATGACCAAAAGAACAGAACTGAGGACTGACTTATTCATCCGCATTTCCTGTTGGTCTTCGCGGCTCATTCTTCGTCCTTGTCGAATGCCATCGGCCGCAGCCTGATTTCCTGCTGGGCGTAAGGCATGTGAATGCCCTCGCTGCGCAGCAGATTGAGCAGATCCTGCGGCAGGCAGATTGTCAGGGCCCACCAATTCTCGATCAAGGCGGACGGCCAGACCGAAATTTCGATCCATGATGGTCCCAGCTCCGATACAAAGACCGTGGGGGCCGGGTCATCCATGACCAGTTCGTGCTGGGCGAGGAAATCCCGCACGACCCCGAGGGCCCGGTCCAGGTCATCGTCATAGCTGATGCGCAATGTGGTGGCGACCCGGCGGCGTTTTTCCATCGAGCGGTTCTCGATCACGTCGCTCCAGATTTTCCGATTGGGCACGTAGAGGCGTCGGTTGTCGAAGGTGACGATGGTGGTGTTCGCCATGCCCATGGCCTTGACCAGACCCACTTCACCGCCCGCTTTGATCGCATCATCCACATCGTACGGCCGGTAAAGCAGGATGAAGAAACCGGCGGCGAGATTGCCCAGGGTATCCTGCAAGGCCAGACCGATGATGACTGAGGCCACACCCAGGCCCGTCAGCAAGGTGGTGGGGTCGGCGCCCATCACCCAAAGGCCTGTAAAAACGCCGATCAGAGTACCGGTTGGGCGCACCATGCGCCCGGCCATGTCCTGGGCCAGGCGCGAACCGGAGGAGCGGCGGGTCAGGTTATAAAGCCACCACAACCCGCGGGCCAACAACCGGAACAGGACCACAAAGCCCAGCAGAATCAGGAACTGGACCAGGCGGGCCGGGCCGGTCTCGCTGAGCCAGGAGACGAGGCTGTCCCAACCCTTGATCGCGAGACTGCGCAAGACCTCAGGATCGAGAATGCCTTCGCTGACTTCGCCGGTCGATTCGATCAGCACCTGGCGGTAGGCCGAGGCTTCGATGCCGCGGCTTTCGAAAAGACGGACCAGACGCCTCAAACCGGCCACATTTCCGTCGATGCGCTGGACAAGGGCCTGAATACGCAAGCGCAACTCCGCGACAACAGACGCCTCGGCGGACGCGATCTCAGCCGCCTTGAGTTGCGTCTGCAGGCGTTTGCGTTCCTTGGTAGCGACCTGCAGGTGTCCGTCGATTTGGGTGCCGAGTTGCCTCAGGGCTTCGTCGAACGCGGGCCAACTCCAGCCCGCATCCATCCCCAGGTCATCGTGCAATTGCGCGGTATCTTGAATCCATTCGACAACACTGATCTGCAGATCGATCTCCAAGGCAAGCAACGACTCAATTTCAGCCAGGTCCTCGCCCTCGTTCTCATTCCTTCGGCTCCGCAGCTTTTCCACGTTGGCGGTGACCCGTTCGAAGCCAAGCATTTCCAGGTCCAGCAGTTCCCGCACAAAAACCGCGGTGGCGGTCCTGACAGAGTCGGCCTGGCCGCCGAGGGTGTCCAGCTTGGCCAACCGGTTGCTGGTATCCGTCAGGAGCTCGCGCATAGCCGTGAGACGGTCCACCACCTCAAGGCGCATCAGGTTGCGTTCTTCACGATTGTTCGCCGATTGGGCCATCAATGTTTTCATCAACGGCAAATGCCCATTCAGCAGGTTCAGATTTTCTCGGCAACGCTGGAGGTCCTTGTTGACCTCGGGTACGGCTTCGGTTTCCTGGATCATGACCGAATCGGGTGTTGCCGTCTCTTGGGCAACGGCGAGGTTTGACCCGGCCAGGACCAGCAGAGGCAACAGAAAACAGCAAAAACGGTGCAGCATCATTCGTCTTTCGATAACGTGGCTCAGGGTCGATAGCCTAGCGTGCCAACTGCGGGGCCGATATAGGTCTTTAGTCTTATAGATGGCCCGGGGCTCGCTTGCTAGGTTAGGCTAACGGTAAAGAGCGCACAACCCTGGAAATGGAGAACCGATGGATATCGATCTCAATACAATGCTCGTCGCCCTGATGTTCGTGACAATTCTCTCCATGGGAATTGGCAATATCCTGGGCACGATGGCCGATATTTTCAACCATGCCACGGCCGCCCGTCGCGATCGGGTCCATGTGGCCTGGATCATCCTGCTGCTGGTGATTCACTTCAATTTGTTTTGGCATACGAAAGCTATTCTGGATGTGGCTGAATGGAGCTTCGGCGGTTTTCTGATTGCGATGGCCGGGCCGGTGCTCATCTTTCTGGCGACCAGCATTTTGTTGACCAACCCGCCGGACGAGGATCCGGTGGATCTGCAGAAGTTCTTCGTCAGGTTGGGCCGACGGTTTTTCGTCGTATTCGGCCTCACCCAAGCCTGGGTTATCCTGGCCGGCTATGCCATGACCCGTGTCTTTGTTGTGACGGACCTGGTCAATGTGGCTTTTCTGATTCTTGCGGTCATTTTGGCCACGTCGAAGGCACACCGGGTGCAATTGGCCGGCGTCGTGACAGCTTGGGGTTTGGGTCTGGTGGGCTTCGCTATTCGGGGGCTTGGATAGTAGGATGACAGTAGGAAGACAGTAGGAACAAGCGAGGATTTTGATTGGAAGAGTTGGACGCCGCTGGGGGGCGAGCAAAAGGGAGACCACTGGTGGTCTCCCTTTTGGTTTTTTGCCCCATCAATTCGCGATCACTTCTTGGGAAACAGGAACTGCAATGTCCAACTCATGGTCCAGTCCGGCGCTCCATCCGGCTTTTCGATATTGGAGTAGGCCTCAATACGGGTATTCATGGCCTGATTGCCAATCTTGAACAATTTGCCCACCCCGGCGCCTATCGGGATGGTCCACTGCTGACCGGAATCGGCCTGCCAGTTGGCCGTCAACACCATGTCCGATAGGAGATACCAGCCGTTGGGCAGGTTGTAGTTGATGAAGGGCTCAATCAGGAATGAGCTGGTGTCTTGGCGGTTGGACTGGCCGGTGAATGACCACAACTGGCGCGCCAGGAAACCCACGGTGCCAAAACTGGGCTGCCCCAACATCACGTAGGACGGCCCGGCGGCCCATTTGCCGGCGCCCAGTTGGGTGTCGGTCGCCGAAGGGCCGGTGATTGAAGGACCGATGCCCCAGATGAAGCCCTTGGGCACGGCCGGCGAAACGAACATGGTGTAGTTGATGTCACCCAGGCCGTTGGCTCCGGTGCCGGTGGTTGGGGTGGGCAATTCGGGACGACCTGGGCTGTAGCCGTCGACGGAAATGTAAGGCGCGATCATCCGGTGAATAAGATTCCAGTCACCGACCCGCTGGGGGAAAACCGGCTGAAAATTCATGAAGTAGGCATTGCCCTTGGGTGCGCCAGAGTCCCAGGTGCTTTTGAATGGGACACTGATCAGGGCGCCCACCGGATTCTGCACCGCAGCTCTCAGATCACCACCGGCCGCGGGTTCTTCGGCGGTTGCGATGCCACAGGCAAATAAAATGAGCAGGGCGAACAGGGCCAGAACTGGAAAACGGGTGGACATGGAGGTGCCTCTTCCTGGTAAAACAGCCAACGGGGTCCTTCTTCTCTAGTGGCAAGAAGTTCCGAATCGAACAACAGTCTTGAATCCGCCAATTTAGGTGACAAAACATGGATCTTCAATAGCACTATGGTACTATGAAAAATGGCTAAATACCGGCGCGGTTCGCCTTTTTCACCAGATCGACCAGCGAGGCGGCTTGCATCTTCTCCATGACCCGGCCACGGTGGATCTTGACCGTGGAAAGAGCGATCGACAGGTTGATGGCGATTGCCTTGTTGGGTAGGCCGGTGACCACGAGGCGCATGACGTCCAACTCCCGCTCTGACAGCAGGCGGACACGGTCCTGGGCAAGTTGCCGGCCGGCGGCGCTCTTCTTTTCCTCGCGGCACCGTTTTTCGGCCTTGGCGATGGCTGCCAGCAGGACCTCTTCCCCGACGGGCTTGGTCAAATAGTCGACGGCACCCCGTTGTATGGCCTCCACCGCGCCGGGAATGTTGCCGTGTCCGGTCATGAAAACGATCGATGGGGAAACCTCGCTGTTCTGCAACCGCTGTTGCAGTCCCACCCCGCTGAGGCCCGGCAGCCGCACATCCAACAGCAAACAGTGACAGGAGTGGCCATCAGTGGCAGCCAGATAGTCTTCTGCCGACGGATGCGAACTCACCGCATAGCCGGCTTCTTCCAGCAGTCGCTGAAAAGCCTTCCGCAGGGAAGAGTCATCTTCCACAATGAAAATCTCGGTTTCAGAGGGAGTCGTCACGTTTGTTTTCCTCCGCTGCAGCCAAGGGTAGGGTGAAGGTGAAGGCAGCACCGTTTTCGGATCGGTTGGCAACGGAAATCATGCCGCCATGAGCCTCCAAAATGCGGCGACAAATAGTCAGACCCAAGCCAATGTTGCCGTTTTTCCCCGTGTTGAAGGCCTCGAACACCGAATCCAACTGGCCCGTCGTTAGGCCCGGGCCAGCGTCCTTCACGGCAAATTGAACGGCGCCGGTTTTCGTGGTCACCTGCACCTTGATGGCTCGCCGCGGAGCTGGCAAATTCTCCACGGCCTGCATGGCGTTCAGCAGGAGGTTGAGAATAACTTGCTGAATCTCCACACGGCTCACATTGACCACGATCGGATGCGATGGTGTGGCTATCTCCAAGCGGACCTGGTGGTGATTCAATTCGCGCTTGAGCAAGGCTGTCGTCTCGACCAACACCTGAGTCAGGTCCAGTGGTTCCCGCACAGCGACATCCTGATGGACCAAAGCTCGCATTTGGGCGATCAACTCCGCTGCCCTTTGGTCATCCTGAACGATTTCGTCCACGACGGTCAAGGCCTGGTCAAGCTTGGGCGGTGTCTGCTGAAGGTAACGCCGGGCGACCTGGGCATTGGCCAGGATCGCGGCCAGGGGTTGATTCAGCTCGTGAGCAAGGGAAGAGGCGAATTCGCCCAAGAGATTGGAACGCATGACACGGTCCAGCTTCAGGCGGGTCCTGGCCAGCTTCTGAGTCGTCTCCAATTCCTGGGTGATATCTGATGCCACGCAGAGAATGCCGGCGAACCTGCCGTCAGCATCACCGACGCGCACGGCCGTCATGGCCAACTGGTGATCTGCCCCGGCACCGGTCGTCAGGGTGAAGGTCGATTCTTGAGGAGACTGGGCCCCCGTTATGGAATGCAGGTCCTTCAGCAACTGGTCGACGATTCGTGAGGGTATGAAATCGGTCGCCGGATGGCCGATGACCATTTCCGGATCCAATCCACACAAGGCCAGGAAAGAGGGGTTGGCGTAGCGGAGGTGACCGTGGGCGTCGATGTCCAGCACCACCAACTGGACGGTTTCGAAGACGGACCGCAGGCGTTCCTGCTCGGCTCGCAATTCGGCGGACAAGCGGTGGGCCCGCGAGACTTCACGACCGGTTTCATAGCTCATGGCCGCGAGGATTGCGACGAAGGCTGTGCTGATGATAGTCGGAGTCTTGATGATGCCGGCGTCGACCAAGGGAGTATGAATACCGGCTATAACGATGAAGAAGGTGATGGCGCCGCCGATCACCGCGGCGGCTTGGCGGGCGCCCTTGCGCCAGGCGGTCAGGCTCGCGTCCACGACAAAGATCATGATCAGAAGGCTGGCCAGGTCCGCCAGGAATTTCAGGGGGTTGGTGGGGCCCTGGGCCTGGAAGAACGTTTCGCCCCAGAAGGTTTCCAACTCCAGCACGGATGGGATCTCGAGAAAAGTCAGGCTCGTTGCCGAGCGAAAATTGATGACCAGGGCAACGCTCCAGAGCCCCACAATGGACCAGAGCAGCCATGACCGCCCCGCCGAGAGGTGGAGGCGCACGAACCAGACCATGCACAACAAGGTTGCCGCGATAGTAAAATTTCCCCAGCGCAGCAGCTCGCCGGCGGCCTCAGCCGAGCTGGTTTGGGCCAAGGCCAACTCGACCATGGCCTGAGCGCTGGCTGCCAGGGCCATCCCCGCCGAGAACAGGTAGGCCCGCCGTCGGGAATGTCCGAACCAGACAACCAGATGGACCACGCCTATTGTCAGGGCCGTGCCGGCGATTGCAGAGTACAATATAGTCAGATAGCTCAATATTTGTGGTTTCTTGGACCGGTCAAGACAGAGGCTCCTGACCAAGGGGTAAAATATTGTTGAATTTTCCGGTCTCCGCGTCGATAACGGAGGTTGACGGAAGATACCATAGGCCCCGTGCGTTGACCAGTAGTGGCACGGCGGGCCAAACGCGAAAGAAAGAGAATTCTCATGAGGATGTGCCAGACGATTAGGCTGACGCAGGCCCTGGTTCTTGTGGCAGCCGTGCTGACGTTGTCCGTTCCGGCGGTCGCCAAACAGGGCTCGCCCCGCAGCACCCGCGAGTTGGAGAAAGATCTGCGGGCTACCAAACAAGAATACAAGAAATACCAAGGCTTGTCTGGCAAGCTCAATAGCGCAGCCAGGCAATCGTCCAATACAGCGCGGGAGACGGCCGTGCACAACTTTCAGGACTTCATGGGCGAATGCATCAGGCGGCGCGAAGGCGAACTGGGTGAAGAAATGACGCTCAAGCAGCACGGCAAGATGGTGGAAACCGGCACCACGGACGTGACAGAGGTCGGCACTCCGGTCCCGGCCAAGAAAGCCGCCAAGGGAAGCGGCATCTACGGGACGACTAACGGGGACCGCCTGCGCCAGTTGACCAACATGAAGTCGCTCTACGTATCGGCCAAGAACAACTCGCGGCCAGCGATCGAGAAGCAGAGTGAGGCTTTCGAACGCTATACCGTGACTATTGGAAAATTTGGTTCGCAGCTGGAGTGGGGGCTGAACGCCTTGACCCAGGAACTGGAGCAGCTCGAGGCCGAGAAAAAAGACAAGCAGGAGAAACAGGAGCAGGAGGGGCAAGAGGAAGAAGACGGCAGCTGACTGCATTCTCCTTGCTTTCGGTAATTATGAAAGGCGGCCCAACGGCCGCCTTTCTCTTGTTGGCTCACTTCAAATTGAGCCCGCACGTCAGTCGATCCCACTTCCTAGATGTAGTAACGCAGACCCAATGTCACCGACATGCCCGTGAGGTCGGGTCGAGAGTCAGAAACCGGAATCTGATCCCAGGACACGTCCAGGCTCAACAGGAAATCTTCCCGGCCGAGATAGGAAAAGCGAAAGAAAGCGGAATAGACGCCGTCGGCGATGTCGCCGCTGAATTCCGGAAAACTGTCGTATTTGAAGCCAACCGCCACGCCCAGAGGAGCGGAGAGTTTGGTGCGCAGGTCAAAATCCACGGCGGTAGAAAAATTCCAGAACCACGAGTCATCCTGTGCTCGATCGACCGACTCTCCGTACCCTGTGGCTCCTCTGGCCGACACGCCGACCAGCGGACTGGCGGCCCAGGCGAAGCGCAGGCCACCGCCCACTCTGGCCGAAGGTGTTTTGCGCACCAGTGACGCCGGGACGCCAGCGATGACCTCATCGGCAAAACGCGAAATGTTCACACCCGTGAATGATCGGTCAGCCAGGCTGAGGTCCAATGACCAGGCCGTTTTTTCGCTCTCACGCAGCCGGACCAGCCAACCAAATTCGAAGCCAGTGGCCATGGTTACCCCTTCGGACAGGAGGGACAACGTATCGCTGCCGAGGCGACCGGAGCCAAGAACCCGGGCCCTGATGGCAATCCAGTCCTTGATGGCATACTGGTATTCGAAGTCAAGAATCGCGAAAAGCAGATCGCCCTTGAGGCCGGCTATGGGTTCTCCACCAATTTCAATGGGAGGGATCTCAAAATCGAAGGCCATGCCCGCACCGATGCGGTTGCGGATGAAGGACCGAACAAATGGTGAAGGGACGTCCACGGTTTCGGTGAAACTGTGGCTGCCCACGGCAGGACGTTGGCCGCCGGCTTGATCCTGGGCCACCACCGACCCGGACCAGAGCAAAGCGAACAAGGAAACGAGCAGGCCCAAACGGGCGCCGGCAGAACAATGGTTAATCATGACTATCACTTCCCGCCCAGGGGCCACATAAGCCCCGCCAATAATTGGAACCCTGATGAACGGAAACGCGCAGGAAAGCCATCGTCTGATTCCTCCCGGTTGTTCGCCGCGAGATTCAGGATGCTTTGCTCGTAGCGCATCTCGACATTCAGCACTGCCCGCTTAATGGGAAAGAGCACCCCGAAGCCGATGTCAGCGGCGAGGTCGAAGCTGCTGACCGCAGAGGCGGCGTCGGTCGTGACATCACCGTTCACGATCTCGGCATCCAACAGGAAGGCCGGATTGAGACCGCCCATGATATAGGTCCGTCCGTTGTTCGAAGCAATCTTGGCCAGAATCGGTATGGCGAAATAATCGAGAGAAATTGATGGGCCATCCAGCTTCTCGGTTTGACCACTTACGGCGATTGTCGAATTTGCGCCTCGTTGGAGGTACATCGGCTGAGCACTGAGCCAGACATTTTCGCTGACCTGGATTTCAGCGACCAGCCCGGCGGCCAGACCGGTCTGCTTGCCCAGACTCACGCCTGAGGGTGAATCGCCACTCAGGCCCGAGCTGTTGGTCCCCGCCTGGAAGCCGAGGTGCCAATCGGCGGCCGTGACGGGAGTTGTGGCCAATATGAGCACCGCCGTCAAGACAGTTATCCGTCTCATGTTCGTTGCCTTTCTATCGGGGCACTGGCCCCGCCCCAATTCGTACTAGTAGCGGCACCTTAGAGAAAAGCCTTGGCCGAAACAAGGAGTATTCCCCGAGCGCCATTGAATTGGGGGCTACAGCTTGACAGTATGGGTGGCTACTGAATATTATTGGGTGGTTGCCGATGGAATCGCTGAAACGGCTTCCTTTGGCTCCGAACCCTGGCCGCAACTCAAAAATCCGAGGTTTCCTGTTATGTCGAAGAATCGCCGCGCAATACTCTCGCTATTTGCGATGCTCATGCTGAGTCAGATGGCGCTGGTCGGGGCAGTTGCCGGGCCCACCTACGAAGAGAAGGATTGGGGGCTGGGCATGATCATGCGCGGGTCCACCATCCCCTTCGGCACCGACGAGACCCGGGTGGCCAGTCTGGTGCCGATGTTGTGGTACCAAGGTGAACGGGTGTATTTCCTGGGCACCGAGGGTGGCGTGATGCTCTACACCAAGGATAAATGGCGGTTCAGTGCCCTGGGGCGGCTGCATTTTTTCGACATCCCCTCCGACCTGCAAAACGAATACCAGGGCGACACGGTCGATGCCGGTTTACAGGCCCGTTATGAGGTTTTCGGACCCACCTATTTGGACCTGGAATTGATGACGGATTTCGAAGGCAACTCCCACGCGAATATCCGCTACGGCAGTTCCTGGCAATCGCGTCGGTTCCAGTTTAACCCCTATGCCGAGCTCAAGCTCAAGAACCAGCACTACAACAGCTACTACTATGGACTGGACCGGGCGGGAATCGCCGGTGGCGGTGATTTATCTGTCGGCTTCGTCGGCACTTACCACTTCGTCAGTAATTTTTACGCCTATGGCGCAGCCAAATTCACCTTGCTCGACCGGAAGGTCCGCGATTCGGAATTCGTCAACAAGGATGGTCTCGGCGAGGTTTATCTGGGTCTTGGGCTATCGAATGATCGCAGCAAGCCGCGCAAACCGGTTGTCGGCGGCACGGCTTATTGGCGGTTGGCTCACGGTTGGGCGACACCGTCTTCGCTGGCCGATATCTTCCATGGCCAGGCCAAGAAAGACGAATACAACAACCAGATGACCTCGGTCTTCTATGGCCAGCCCTTGACCGACCGCCTGTTCGGTCTGCCACTGGATCTCTTCGCCAACCTCGGCTTTGTCTGGCACCACAAATCGGAGGTCCAGGGCAACGCCCAGGAATTTGTCGCCAGCATCAAGATTTTCTACACTGTGCCGCTGCCGGTGCGGCTGCGTTTGGGCGCGGGCGAGGGTGTCTCGTGGGTCAATACGATCCCCTATGTCGAAGAAACCCAACTGGGCAAGAAGGGCTACAAACCCAGCAAGTTGTTGAATTTCCTCGACATATCGGCCGACCTGAATTTGGGTGACATCACCGGCGGAGAGATGATGAAACACTGGTGGTTGGGTTATGGCGTCCACCATCGTTCGGCGATTTTTGAATCGGCGCAGCAATTTGGCCGAATCAAGGGCGGGAGCAATTTCCAAACCGTCTACCTGCAGTGGCACTACTAGGTGGGGGGACTGATACCCATTCTGCTGCCTATCGCGCTGGTCGACAGTCTGTCGATCACGCCGTTGGGCCTGGTGCCGTTGATCCGCATTCTGGCCGGGCCGAGGCGATACGCCACGGCGCTCGGGCTCCTGTCCGGCCTTTTCTTCTCCTACGTCGTCATGGCTTTGGCTTTTCTTTTTGGCCTGAGCGCGTTCCTGGCCCAGGCCAATGCCTGGGTGGGCCATCGTTGGCACCATCCGGAGCCGGTTGATTTTGCCGTGGAGATCGTAATTGGCTTGGTTCTGCTGGTATTTGGCTGGCCGCTCGCTGCCAAACGGAAGAAAAAGAGCGGTGGGAAAGAACTGCCCGCTGCCGCCACACCCGGCTCAGCCTTCAGTTTTGGCTTCCTGCTGACGGTGGTCGGATTTCCGGGAGCCGTGCCCTACTTCGCCGCTGCCGAACAGATCACCCGGGCCAACCTCCCGGTGGCTGGCATGGTGGTGGCGGTTCTCTTTTATGTCCTGATTTTTATTCTGCCGTTGACCTTGCTGGTCATTCTGCATCGCTGGCTGGGCCAGCGCCTGGACGGTTTCATGCAGGCCTGCCAAGGGTTTTTCGAGGGCCCGGGCGCCCGGATGATGAAATTCGGCATGCTCTTGCTGGGCCTGCTCATGGTCGCCGACGGAGTGGCGTACTTCCTGGGTTCGCCTCTGCTGCCCATCGGATATCCCGGCTGAGCCACGAATCAACGTCCGGAAACCTGTTTCAGTCGTTCATGCATTTGCCGGGCTTCGGCGCTGTTGGGATTCAGGGCCAGCAGTCTCTCAGACGCCGGCAATCCTCGCCGTGCCTGGCCTGCCTCCATGGAAAACATGACCAAAGCCTGCAGACTCCCCACATCCCAGGGGTTCTGCGCCATGACCGCCTCCAGGGCATCCAGGCTCGCCGGGAGGTTGCCGCCCGAGTGCAGGGCCACGGCGTAGACGTAGCCAAAGCGGGCATCGCCGGGTCTTTGGGCAACCGCCAACCCCAACTGTTCGGTCGCAGCGGGCAGGTCGCCCTGGCCAACCAGCAGCAACCCCAGCGCGTGGTAGCAGGCGGCCGCTTCAGTGGCCAAACTGATCCCCTGGCGCAGAATCGTTTCGGCCTCGGTCAGGCGCTGGGACGTGCGCAGAAAATCGGCGTAGTTCACGTAACCGGGAGCAAAGCGGGGGCCCAATTCGAGAGCCTTGGCAAACGCTGTCTCAGCGCGAACGAGACTGTCACTGGCGACCAATACCATGGCCATTTCCAGATGGGCCTCGGTCCGCTCCAGATTGACATCCAGGTAGTCCAGATACATCGCGCGAGCCTGGGCGACGCCTTGCACCCAGGCCGGTTGCACCTCAGCCTCGGGCAGGTGGGCCAGATTTCGGGCCGCGGCCAGCCGCACTCGCCGCACCGGATCATCAAGCAGGGGCTGGCAAAGCGTGTACTGCCGCTCGGCTGGTGAAGTGGCCAAAGCCTCGACCGCTGCGGCCCGCACTAGCGGGTCCCCATTTTTCAGCGCGGTCACGACTTCTGCCACGTCTGCCGCGGCTGCGTAGCGGTTTATGAGCGAAAGGCCGGTGGCCTTGGCCATATTGGGCTGATCTTCGGCCTGAAGCAGGGCACGCAACCGGTTCAGGGCCAAGGGTGCGCCTGTTCGTCCGGCGTGCAACGCCACGGCATAGTGGCCGCCCTGTTTGCGCTCCGCACCGTACCATTTGACGATGGCATCCTGGGACCACTGCAGGCTCTTGTCGGTGTGGCAGTCGTTGCAGGCGTTGGGTGTGCCCAGCTCGAGGGACAGATCCGGACGGGGGATGCGGAAGCTGTGGTCACGGCGCGCATCGACGACCATCACCTTGCGCGCCTGCTGATGGCAGTCGAGGCAGCTGTCGCCACCCTTGTCCGGTTGGTGGAAATGGTGCTCCGGCGTATCAAAGACCTCGGCGCGATGACAGCGGGCGCACACCTGGTTGCCATCGCCCATCGTACGCGTCGAATGGTAGTCGTGGCAATCGCTGCAAGTGACGCCGGCGGCATACATTTTTGACTGCATGAATGAACCGTAGACGTAGACTTCGTCCTGATTCTGTCCGTCGGCGTAATAGAGATCTTCATCCAGGAGAATCAGGCGGTAGTTGTCGAGAAAACGTTGTCCGTACTCGTGTTCCGCGGTGAGCGGTCCCCGCCGCGCATGGCAGCGGGCGCAGGATTCCGTTTCGATCCGCGAGGCCAGCGGCTCGGAGCGCTTGGCCGTCGCCGCGCCCGGCTCGAAGACCCACAGGCCGTTGTCCGGCGACTTGAGATCGGCGACCAGGCCGCGCGCGCCGTCCAGATTGGCGGGCCGTAAGCCCTGTGCCTGGGCCTTTTCCCACTGGATGTGGCGTGAGCCCGGCCCATGGCAGGCCTCACAGGAAACATCGATTTCGGACCAGGTTGTCTCGAACGTATTGCTGGCAACGTCGTAGTTGCGTTTCAGGTTTGTCGAGTGGCAATCGGCGCACATGAAGTTCCAGTTCTGCAGCGGGCCGGTCCAATGGAACAGGTCAGTCGCCGGAGTTTCGTCGTCGGGGTAGAGATGGAACCAGCGTTGACCGCCGTCGGCGGCCGGCGTGGTGTCCCAGCAGACGTTCAAAGACTGCATGCGTCCGCCGGGAAAGCGAATCAGGAACTGCTCAAGCGGGAAATAGCCGAAGACATAGGCCACCTCAAAATCGGTCATTTCCCCGTCCGGCCCGTCAGTGCGGACCATGTACTTCTCGCCGTCCCGATAGAAAGTGCTGGTGACACCATAGTGGGTGTAGGTCGTATTGTTGAAGTCGGCGGTGATCGTCTCGGGCCTGGGCAACTGCATGGCCAGGTCGTGGTCCGACCCGGTCCAGACGCTGTCAGCTTGAGCGTGACATTCCGCACACGCCTGCCGTCCGGTCCAGGTCGCCGGAGCGTGGGAATAGTCCGGACCCGTGCCGGTGGGCACCGGTGCCGTCCGATGCATCAGGCGCTGCCAGTGGTTGTTGCTCACCAAGAGAACCACACTCACCACTATACAGGCCGCCACAAACAGGCCGACTTCGCGTCTCCACATGGGATGCCCCGACTTTCTTACCAGAACCTCGAAATCGAGAGATACGGGATCTTGTAATTGACTATGTTGCAGAACGTCTCGGTTTCACCCTTTCGCGAGAAGTGGCCGCAGATTCCATTCAAATCGAACAGCCAACAGGCGAAACTTAGCAGTTCGAATCCTGACCGTAAAGTTCACATGTGATCAATAGAAACGGCTCTGGGCCAGACTAAAACCAGCAAGGTTTGAAAATTCCTTTCGCTCCAGGAATTCACTGGCGAACATCGATTTTTTCCGGCGGCGACTCCATTGGGTGTTTGATTGAGGAACCTAAAGAAAACCCGTAGTCCTTAATACCTATTGTCGTGCCCAATTTCTTGAAATAGCCTGTGGTCAATGACAGTTGAAAGTTTGGGAACCAGGATGCGATTGATTCTGAGCTGAAACAAGTCACTCGCTTGCGTCGATCCAACAAACTCACTTTGGGAGGTAACAATGAATAGGTTCAAATCGCTGGCCCTCTTGCTTGTCGTATTGACGATAGCAAGTGGGGCGGTGGCTGCGGACAAGAAACCGAATATCCTGATCATCTGGGGAGATGATGTCGGCTTCTGGAATACCAGCTACATGAATCACGGCATGATGGGCTACGAGACGCCCAACATCGACCGCATCGCCAACGAAGGCCTGCATTTCACGGACTATTACGGCGAGCAGAGCTGCACCGCGGGGCGGGCGGCTTTCATCACGGGCCAGATCCCGGTCCGCACCGGCTTGACCAAGGTCGGCATGCCGGGCGCGGCGCAGGGTTTGGCCGCCGAGGATCCGACGATCGCCGAGCTGCTCAAACCGCTGGGCTATACGACCGGACAGTTTGGCAAGAACCACCTGGGTGATCAGGATGAGCACCTGCCGACGAACCATGGTTTTGACGAATTTTTCGGCAATCTCTACCACCTCAATATCGAGGAAGAGCCCGAGCTGCCCGATTACCCGACTGGTGAAATGCGGAAGCGGATCGAGCCCCGTGGTGTGATCCACTCCTTTGCCGGCGGCAAGACCGAGGACACTGGTCCGTTGACCAAGAAGCGCATGGAGACAATAGACGAAGAGGTTCTGGCGGCGACGAAGAAATTCATTGGTGAGGCCAATGACGATGACAAACCGTTCTTTGTCTGGTTCTCCGCGACTCGCATGCATGTCTTCACTCACCTCAAAGAGGAATCTGAAGGCGTCACCGGACACGGCATCTATCCCGACGGCATGGTCGAACACGACGGCCACGTGGGGAACCTGCTGGACTATCTGGACGAACTGGGTATCGCCGACGATACGATCGTGATGTACTCCACTGATAATGGTGCCGAGGTCTTCACCTGGCCGGATGGTGGCACGACGCCGTTCCACGGCGAAAAAGCGACGACCTGGGAAGGTGGCTTCCGGGTGCCCTGCGCGGTGCGTTGGCCAGGCAAGATTCCGGCGGGCTCGGTCTCGAACGGAATCACCAGCCACATGGATTGGTTGCCGACACTGGTGGCGGCCGCCGGTGAGCCGAACGTCAAGGAGAAGCTCCTGAAGGGACACAAGGCTGGCGACAAGACCTTCAATGTCCATCTGGACGGCTACAACATGCTGGACTACTGGAAAAACGGTGGTGAGGGTGAAGGTCCTCGTAAGGAGATCTTCTACTTCACAGACACCGGGAAACTCGCCGCAGTGCGCCACGAAGACTTCAAGATTCATTTTATGATTCAGGAAGCGCACGGGTTCGACGTCTGGAAGAATCCGTATACGCCCCTGGCCTGGCCTTCGCTGGTCGACTTGCGGGCAGATCCGTTTGAACGGGCGATGCACGAGTCGATCGGGTGGGGTTTGTGGGCGACCAAGCGCATGTACACCATCAGCGGTGCGGCTGTGCTGGCCACCGATTTCCTGACGACGTTCCTGGATTACCCGCCGCGGCAGGAGCCGGGCAGTTTCAGCGTCGATGGGATCATGACTCAATTGGAAGCCGCTCGCGCTGCCGGACAATAGGGCCGCAGTAGCGGGAGTTCCCTGATCTTGGGGACTAAAGAAATGGCGGGGGATCGCGAGCAATGCGATTCTCCGCCATTGTTTTGTTCTCTGGGGATATCCTAAAAAAACACCCGCCCGCCACCGGAGATACCGGCAGCGGGCGGGTTGTTTTTCTTAGATCAAGTCAGCCCGAATCAATGGGCTCCGGCCGAAGTCAGCTTCTCCATCACCTGGTCGAGTGAGAAGGAGGCGGCTTTCTGGCGCGGCGGGTACTCCACGAAGGTTTCGAGGAACTCGCCCACATAGGCCTGGGCCGGTATCAACAGGTACACCCGATCAATCAGCCAATCGTAGTACGTGTTCGAGGTCAACTGCGCCCGCTCGTACGGATCCCGACGCAGATTGAAGATCAGCGGGATACGCAGGGGCACAAACGGTTCGGCCCACGCCTGCAAGGTTCCTTCGACCCTTTGCTCCATGAAGATCAACTTCCAGTTCGCATAGCGCAGGGCTGTCAAGTCGCCGTCATCGGAGAAGTAGAAGATCTCCTTGCGGGGGCTGGGCGCCGTGGCCGGGTTCTTCAGGTGTTCCGTCAGGTCGTAGCCGTCCAGGTGAACCTTGTACTTGCGGTCCATGCCAGACGATTTATAACCGTCCAGCAGGTCTTCCTTGATGTCGACTTTGCCGGCCGCCGCCACAAAGGTGGGTAGCCAATCCATGTGGTGGACAATGCCATTGGAGATGGACCCCGGCTTCACGACGCCAGGCCAACGCACCATGGCGGGTACGCGCCAGCCGCCTTCCCAGTTGGTGTTTTTCTCACCGCGGAAGGGCGTCGCAGCGGCATCAGGCCAGGTGTTGTAATGCGGGCCGTTGTCAGTCGAATAATGGACGATGGTCTTGTCGGCAATGCCCAGTTCGTCCAGTGCAGCCAGAAATTCGCCAATGTGCATGTCGTGTTCCAGCATGCCGGCGGTGTACTCGTCCGCCTGGGGGTAGATTTTCTGCATCTGCTCCATGCGCTCGTCGCTGACATGGGTGCGAAAGTGCATGCGCGTGCCGCTCCACCAGACAAACCAGGGGGTGCCGGCCGCTTCCTGGCGCTTGATGAAGTCGATGGCCGCGGCCACGGTTTCATCATCGATGGTTTCCATGCGCTTTTTGGTCAACGGGCCGGTGTCCACGATTTCGCCACCGGCGGTGCTTTTGATGACCCCGCGCGGTCCAAACGTTTCCAGGAACGTGCGGCCATCATCCATGATCAAATCGCCGGGGTAATCTTCGTGCTCGGGCTCTTCTTCGGCATTGAGATGATAGAGGTTGCCGTAGAATTCGTCGAAGCCGTGGTTGGTTGGCAGCATCTCGTCGCGGTCGCCAAGGTGGTTCTTGCCGAACTGGCCGGTCATATAGCCTTGCGCCTTGAGTAGCCCGGCA
>CAZLUL010000047.1:0-20496 GCA_964562635.1 uncultured Fibrobacteraceae bacterium
TGAGCACCGGATGCAGAAAGCGGACTTCGAGTCTTGCCGTGAGACCAGGGGTGCCGTGCGCCATCAGGCAGTTGGTCATGGCGCCGTCCAGCAGGGCGGTGGTCACGCCGCCATGCAGCAAACCCGGATAGCCGGCGAAGTCGGCGCCACAGGGGAAATCCCCAACAACTGTTCCGCTGCCAATATCAAGGAACTCCATGGTTAGTCCATGCTCTTTGGATGGTTCGCAGACCCAACAATCGGGATGCCGCCGGGAACGGAGCGCAGCATAACCGGAAGGACCGTTAGTGGTCGCAGGCATTGGCTCCCTCCCAGATTTCACCAGCGAGATATGCGATCGCCCGGGATCCCATGCCACCGGCAAGGACCACGTCAGCACCCTGCCCGGCCAGCCAGGCGGGCAGTAACCCAGGTTCATGGAGCGGGGCGTCCACGGTTGTGCTGCTGGTGATTTTTTTGTTCTCTGCATCCCCATCGACCAGAGCAAAAAACTGACAGTGTCCGAAGTGGGGATCCAGGCTTCCTCGGGAAACGGGAATCGCGCTTCGCATGAGTCATCCTTTCGTAATTTGAAGATTGGCAAAATGCAGTTCGAGCCGATGCCAAATGGAGATCAAAACCTTGGGTTGCGCCTGGCGGAGAGTCGAGGATGACCCAGGAGTCACCCTGGGGCACATCCTTGACGTTTTCTAGTTATAAGCATATGCTCATAACGGGGGAAATTCAAGCCCGCAGGGGTGCCCCTGAGGCTACTGGAAGAAGTTTCCTTGGGGCTTTCCGGCAGAGGGCGCGGTTATGGTCGTGGCCGTGGCCGTGGAGGCGGTCGCTGATTCCTCGAATTGAATCGCAGATGGAGTGCGGATTTTCGAGCCTGCGTTGTGTGTCCTACTCGCGGAAAAGGGTTATTGGACCCAAAAAAGCGCAAGAATTCGTCCCCTCATCCCCTCGCCGTCCCCGATTAGTCCGCTATATTGTTCCGGTGTCACATTCCAGATCTCCCAACTCCCAGGAGCCGCCACATGGCCGCCAGTCCCAAACGTCTACTCACCGTCAATCCGCGCGGCTTTTGCGCCGGTGTCGAACGCGCCATCGAGGTCGTTGACCGCCTGCTCGAAACCCACGGCGCGCCTTTGTATGTGCGCAAAGAGATTGTGCACAACAAAGCGGTGGTCGAGGACTTCAAGGCCCGCGGCGTGGTTTTTGTGGAAGAACTCGACGAAGTGCCCAACGAGCAGACGGTGGTCTTCAGCGCCCACGGCATTGCGCCGGCGGTGCGGGATGAAGCGGTGCGCCGGGGCTTGCGGGCCATCGACGCCACCTGCCCCCTGGTGACCAAGGTCCACACCGAAGTCGTCAATCACGTGATCGAGGGCCATGAAATGGTGCTGATCGGCCACGCGGGCCACGATGAGGTGCTCGGCACCATGGGCGAGGCGCCGGGGCGCATCACCTTGGTGACCAGCGTGGAAGACGTGGCCAAGCTGCCCTTCGCCGACGATGCCGCGGTGGCCTGCGCGACCCAGACAACCCTCAGCGTTGATGAAACCGGGGAAATTGTCGAGGCGCTGCGGGCACGGTATGCGAATCTGGTCGAACCGCCCAAAAGCGACATCTGCTATGCGACCCAGAACCGGCAGGATGCGGTCAAGGCCCTGGTCGGTGAAGGCATCAGCCATCTGTTGGTGGTCGGTTCGCGCACCAGCAGCAACAGCCGTCGTTTGTGTGAGGTGGCCATCAATATGGGGGTGCCCGCTTTCCTGATCGATGGCCCCGAGGACATCGACATGGAGGACTTGACGGGAGCCGGGGATTTGGGCCTGACGGCAGGAGCCTCGGCACCGGAACATCTGGTCCAGGCCGTCGTTGCGCGCCTCGCCAGTGAGGGCTGGGAGGCCGAAGAATTGGTGACTTTGGAAGAAAATGTGCGCTTTAGTCTGCCTCAAGAGTTGAAATAGAACAAAATATCTGTCGCAGGACAAATGTTGTCCTTAATATCTATTAAGATTTGCATCGAATAAACTTTGACATGCGCAGTTAGCACAACTATCCTGAACAGGTCCCATTTTTCCCTTTTGTCTCCCGATGATAAGAAGAGATCCGTCATGGAAAAGAAGCTTTACGAAATGCAGGCCGAGCTCTGCAAAACCCTGTCCAATCCCAAGCGCCTCGAGATCCTCGACATTCTCAAAGAGCGCGAAGAGATTTCCGTGAATCATCTGGCCGAGATGCTGGAGATCCCCAAAGCCAACACCTCCCAGCACCTGGCTGTCTTGCGCCAGGCGGGCGTGGTGGCCACCCGCAAGGACGGCATCAACGTCTACTACAGCCTGCGTTCGGCCAAGATCTCCGAAGCGTGTTCACTGACGCGCCAGATCCTGTTGGAGCGCCTGGAAGATCACGTGAGTCTGTCGGATTTGATCAAGCAGAACGGCCAGTAGAATCAACTTGCCTTGGCCCCGGTGTGCGCGGAATCAGCGCCCCGGCGATAGCCCATGAAAATGGCGCTCCAGGTTATCTGGAGCGCCATGTTTTTTGTGAATTTCCTGATCCCTACCGGTAGGTCGCCTTCAGGTGACCAAACGATTCTTCCGTCGTCCCCACGGCTTCCTGCAATTCGATGGACAGTGTTGCCGGGCCAGAGGCGGGCACCAACCAGACGAAGGGTTCGCTGAAATCGGTCGGCCAGGACATGAGTCCACCCCACACCTTGTACGGGCCCAGGTCTGCCGGTTCGGTCGCCAGGTCCCAGGTCGCTGTCCACTTGCGACAAGCATCCGGCGCCAAAGTCATTTCGCCCGGCACGTACATAAAGAAGTCGGGATGGGAATAAACGCTCTGGGTATCGTAGTCGGCGGGGTCGGCACTGCCCGGAGTGGTCACAAAGATGGCGTCCGGGTATTCGACAGGCCAAATCAAGGTCGTGGTTTCGGTGCTGATGTTTTTGACAATGGTTTCGAATTGAACAGTTTCACCCAGGCCATAGATGCTCTTGTCGGTGGCCAGGGTGATCTCGTAGGAGCCGTCGACAATCGTGATGCTGTTGCTGTATCCCGCCGTCAGGTCGCACTGGGCCGTAGCTGTGCCGATACATAGAACAAGAATACATGCGGTGATGATCGCTCTGGTTGCCATGGTGTCGCCCTTCCCATAAATGTCATTCGGTAGCTAAATTCGTGACTCACAATACTTCCTGACTCACATTACAAAGAGTCGGAGACACACGTGGGGTTCCCAAAATAATTTTATGAATCTATGGAAGTATCCAAAAATGATCAAGAATTCTGATTCTCCGTGGCTGCCGAATCAAGAAAGCCCAGGACCAGGCGCCGGACTTCGTCGTCCTTGAAATCTGCCGAGGAGGCGGACAACACTTGGGCCACCAGGTCATCCGGAGTCAATGACTCGCGTTCGTCGATGTACTTGTGGCTGGTCAGGAATTCCCGGAGGGCCTCTTTGTTCTCGGACCGAAAACGAGGGATCTCGCCTTCAATGACGGCGGCCAGGAATTTGGCGGCATCGGCGTGGAGTGATTCCATCAGGCGAATCGCGGGCGCCATGAACTTGTCAGTGAAGGCCCGGCTGTCCTGGAGAACTTCCCGGTTCAGGGGCCGGTTGCGGCCGGTGCGCCAGAGGTCCACAAAGTGGCGGTACATCTCTCCTCGCGCCGATATTCCATCGCCTTCAGTTTTCGTGAACCGTCCGGCCTTGACCAGGTCGGGACCGAGGCGATGCCACCGGCCCAGGGTTTCGATACCGGCGACCATCAATCGGTGCACGAGGGCCAGGTCGCCCGGAGACAGGTAGAAGACGTGTGCCTCATTCGGATCGCGCCGGGGGTCGAGGGTGGGCACGGCCAATTGGCGGCCGTAGGTCGCGGCATCCTGCCCATTCCAGGCGGGGATGGCGGGCAGGGGAGTTGCCGCGAGTTGGGCCGGCGTAGCGGCGGCACTCACTTTTCGAATGGCACCCAGGTCGATCAAATGGGGCGTGGCCAGTCCGGCCTCGGCGAGAGCCAGAGTCCACGCGCCCACATCGCTGGGATTGCTGGTCAGGTAGAAGATCTGCCGACCCGAGACAGCGGCCAGTTTGCCCAGGGCCGTGGCGATGGCGGCGAAGCGAACGGGATCGCTGGCGGTCAGGGCCTCGTCCAGGAACAGGGGCAGGCGAACATCGCCTTCGGACCGGTTGAGGAAGGCCAGCCGGGCGGCCAACAACAGTTGGGCACGGGTGCCGCCCGAGAGTTGTTCGAGCTCCAACCGTTCGCCGTTTTCGCCCAGAGCGACAAAGTTGGGCGCTTCTTCCTCACCGATGATTCGCAAGGCGTAACGCCCGCCGGTGAAATCTCCCAGCAACCGATTCATCTCCTGCAGGACAGGCGGCATGGTGTCCCGCTCATGCTCGCCGGCCACGTCAGCCAAAAGCATGCGGGCGGCCAGACCCAGGCGCTGCGAGTCCAGCAGGTCCGAGATCCGGTCGTTCTCCTTCTCAACGGCCGCACTGGCGAGTTCCAGTTCTCGGCCGGCCCGGGCCGATTTGATACGCTGTTCCAGGGCGCCAATTTCCTGCATCAGGCCGTCAGGAGATGCGGCTTTCACTTCTTCTTCGGCCGCAAAAGACAGCAGTTCTTCGTCCGTCAAAGCCAACAAAGCCTGGGCCGTTTCGTCTTCGAGTATCGCGGCCTCGCGTGCACGGGCTTCGGTCGCCAGTCGTTGCTCGTCGCTCAAGCGCTCCCAGTCCGGCAGGGCCGAGACAAGGTGGGCGACCAGCACGGCCACCTCTTCAGCGCTTGCTTCACCGCCGGCCAATCCCAGGCGCAACAGAAGGCGGTGGCGCTCGTCCTGGACGCCGACCAGATGGGACTGCTCCAACCGCAAGGCCTTCTCATCGATGGCCAGGGCGTCTTGCCAGCGGGCCGTTTCGATTTGGCGGGCCTGGATTCGTTTTTGGGCTGCTTGCACGTCAGTCAAAGTATCGCCGGCCTTTTCGCCCAGGGTGTTCAGGCAGGCACCGGCCGCGCGGCAGGCTGCTGCGGCGGCCTGTGTGTCATGATCCCGGGTGCCCTGAGCCTGGGCGTGAAGGTCGGCAGAATCGCGCCACCGGCGCAAACGATCCCACTCGTGAGCGACATCAGAGCTGTCGCGAGCCGGATCTTGCTCGTACTTCGCCAGCAAAAGGCGGCGCTGTTCATCGGCCTGACGGCGTTGGCGCTCGGCCTCCTGACGGCGCTGGTGCAGGACATCGCGCGCCTCGGCCCGCGTTTGGCGGGCACCGGTGGCGAAGCCCGCCGACTGCAAGGTGTCGCCCACCAGCTTGTGGCCCTCGGCTGTGGACCATCCCGATGGCAGCGGCGTTCCCACGGCTTGACTGTATTGCTCGTATTGCCGGCGGGCAGCGGCGTACTGGCGCCGTGCCCAGAGGTATTGGGCCATAAAGACCCCGCCTGCACTGGCGCAGCCAACGGCAACCGCCGTTTGGTTCATGACGAACAACAGGGTGCCGGCACCAAGCCCCAACAGGCCAAGGATGAGACCCGTTGGCCCGGGAGAAACCAGCGCCAAAAACGGAAGGGCGGTTTCGCTACTGGAGTCGGGAGATTCTGGCGGATCTTCCAGGGCAGCCAGGGCCACATCCTGGG
Organism: uncultured Fibrobacteraceae bacterium; assembly: GCA_964562635.1. Classification (GTDB taxonomy): domain Bacteria; phylum Krumholzibacteriota; class Krumholzibacteriia; order LZORAL124-64-63; family LZORAL124-64-63; genus JAGRNP01. The sequence continues at coordinate 5,636 of CAZLUL010000047.1, forward strand.
CCTCGAGGCGGGCTTCGAGTTGGACCTGTTTTCCGTTTTGGGAAATGAGCTGGCGGACGGCGTCAACAGATCCGGGGTCCATCGCTGCTTCGACAAGCTCAGGGGCCAGATTCCGGCGTGCGGCCTCCACCGCTGCGGTGGCGGTGTCGAAAAGCCGGGCCGACGATTGGGCCGCCTTGTCGGTTTCTTCGGCAGCGGTGATGAGCAATTCCAGGGAAGTGGTGTCGCCTTTGATCTCCGCCGCGGATATCTTTGCTCGCCTTTGGTCGATTTGTTCGGTGAGGTCGGCCACCGAGCGGGTCAGGGCACCAAGGCGTTGGTCAAGGCCAGCCAATTGGTCGTCGTCGTCATCCCGGGTCTGGTTCGTGCCCGCTGGCAACTCGACCAGCTGGGCGGTGAGCTCCTCCTGCTTGCGGTCCCATTGGTGGCAAGCCAGGGCGGCCTGCAGTTGGGTCAGCTTGAGGCGGGCTTGTTCGGCGCTCCGGAGTTCGGCCCTCAATGAAGCGAGCCCCCGTTCCTGGCCGGCCAGAATTTCCTGGTTTTTTTCACAAAGACCGAGGGTCTTGGTTTTTTCGCGCAGCGGCGTCTGCGCCAGCTTGAGTCGCTGACTCTCATCGGCGAAAGAAGCCCGGACCGGTTCCAGCGCAAAGCCACCGGCCATTTGGCGCCGCAATTCAGTCGCCAGGAGATGTTCGTCAGCCCCGGATTTTTCGCGGTGCAGATCCAGCAAACCCAGGCGGTAACAAGTGGCCAGATGAGCGGCCGGCAGCGCCGGGCCACCAGTATCCTGACCGTCGCGTTGCCAGGGCTCACTCACATCGGCGGCGCGATTGGCCCGCAACGAGCCCTTGGCATCGGCAAATACCGCGCCGACCTGAAAGGGCACCGGCGCCCGCTCGTCTGGCCACAGCAGCAACCGCACCGCCCGTACGATTGACGATTTTCCCGACTCGTTGGGGCCAATGATCAGGTTGACCCCAGGTTGCGCGTCGATGGCGAAGGGAGGCTGGAGGCCTGGCATCCGGTCCATCTGCAAGCGGGTCAGGTGCAGACCGGCGGAGCGACTCATGCCGAACCCTCCGCCGATTGGTCCAGCAGGGCGTTCAAAGCCTGGCGCCCGGCCCGGATCAGGTATTCACGGGCCATCTGATCAGTCGCCTGTGATTCGGCAAACTCGCGTGGCAGCAAAACTTCGTCGAATTGGCGCCGGGCCTGCCGCACGAGATCGTCTGCGGCGGGATCTTTCATCTCCAGAGCCAAAATGCGGCGGGCCAGGAGACCCGGCGGGTCCTGACGCCCGGCCAATTCCTGCAGGTCCAGCGGCAGGTTGAAATCTGCGGTGATCTTGTCGATGAAGAGCCAGCAGTCGTCAATTTTTGAAACCATGGCCTGGGATTGCAACTTGCGGACGGCCTCTTGCAGGGCGTGTGCGGCGACATGGGTCCCGGTCAAAGTGATGCGCAGGCCCAGAGCCAGCAGCGGGTACTGCGGGTCGATCGGTGGCAGGCACGTTTCGGCAAAAGTGTAGAGATGGCGGCGCAGAACGGCGACCGGATCGGCCACAAGACTATCGGGACCATCGGGACTATTGGGATTATCGGGATTACCGAGTGCCAGTTCCTCAACCGACAATTCGACGTGTTCCCATCGGAGCGGGGCGATGATCCGCCGTTCCCACTGGATGGATTCATTGGCGCCAACGGTGGCCAGGACCGGTCCGTGAGCACCGGTTTCGGTGGGTGGCACGGCACCGATCGAACCGAGATAAAATGGTCGCGCCGGATTTTCCGGCGTGGGCGTGGCGTCAGGCGCATGAATGTGACCCAAAGCCCAGCCGTCGTAGCCCAGGTTTTGCAACTGACCCGAGTTGACCGGCGCATACCGGCTCTTGGCGACATCCAGATCGGCGTGCAGCAGGCCGATAGTCACCACGCCCGTCTGTGGTGCCGGCGGAGTTTGGAGCAAGGGGCTGTCGCTGTGGTGGGGGGCGGGAAAGGACCATCCGGCCAAACGCACCTGTGGTGTGATATCTGCACTGCTCCACGTGCCGTTGCGACCAAGCAAATGCAGCCCCGCAATCGAATCGGCCAGCAGGGGCATGATGTGGGTGTCGTGATTGCCCGCCACCGCCACGATTTTTATTCCGGCCTCGAGCAGTGGAGCCAGGCTGGCTTCGAGTTGGGCGCGGGCTTCAAAAAGGTTGTTTTCCGCGTGGACCAAATCACCGGCAAAAGCGACCGCGTGCACTTTTTCCGCACAGGCGAGGTCGACAGTCCGCTGCAAGGTTGTCACGGGGGCCAGATCTTCAGGTGTCGGCCCGCCGCCGGCGCCGATATCATCCGGAATCCGCGACGCACGCCGGCCCAGGTGCATGTCACCGACAAAGAGAATTTTGACTGGGGAAGCGGGCGTCATCCAGGCTCCATATGCGATAAAAAAACTGACCGCTCCATTATGGAGTGGCCGGTGCGCAGAGTCCAGTGATTCCGATCTATTCCAGCAGCTTGAGGATCTCCATGGCGTCGTCCATCTGAGCCTGAATCTTCTCGTGGAATTCCAGGGTGCCTTCCATGGTCAGTCCCAGCAGTTTCAGGGCAGCGGGGTCGCATTCCGTGGGCGCCCAGGCCCCGGGTGCGCCGAAGTCCAACTGGTAGGAGATCACGTCAGCCACATGGACCAGGGCTGTCAGTTGGGGCGCCTTGGTGGACGAAGCCGGATTGTGATGGAACTGCACGGCGTCAACCACGGTCGGGGGAAAATCCCAGGCCCGGAAAATGGCCTTGCCGATGGTGGCGTGATTGATCTGGTAGAGCGCTTTTTCGCATTCGTACCAGCTCAGGTGCTGCTCCGTGGCGACGGTGCAGACTTCCTGAAAATCCTCTTCGAAATAGCGCTTCTCGATCAGCTTGCCCACATCATGCAACAGCCCGACCATGAAGGCTTCGTCTTGTTGCTGAAACTTCAATTCGGTCGCCAGTACCTTGGTGATGGTGGCCACGGCGATGCTGTGCTTCCAGAAATCCAGCATGTTCACGCCGTCGGAATCTTCGTCGGCAAAATAGTCAAAGACACTGATGGCCAGGGCGGCACTGCGCACGGCCCGGAAGCCGAGTACGACCACGGCCCGGCTGATCGTATTGATCTGTTTGGAATAGCCGTAGAAGGCGCTGTTGACCAGGTGCAATATCTTGCTGGTCAGGGCCTGGTCCTGGGTGATGATTTCGGCAATTTCCGGGACCGCCACGTTGGGGTCCTGCATTTTCTGAAAAAGCATCTGATAGATGACCGGCAGGGTCGGCACATCCTTCACCACGACTTTCAGTTCGCGGGGATGGATGTCCATCAATGATTTATGGAGAACCGCGCTCAAGGTGAGCTCCTGTTCTGGGCGGACCATTAGGTGATTTCTTTAAAAATATATCGACTGCTAAGCTGATCCCTTGAGAGGATTTATGAGGCAGATCAGGGCCCAAAGACGAGATATGGGCCATCAGGGGCCCTTTTGGTCACTTTCCCAATCAGAGCAGCGCAAAGGGCACCGTGGCCCAAAACAGCCGCTTGCAGCGCTTCCGCTTTGCCGGACGGTACCGAAACGAGCAGGCCGCCGCTGGTCTGGGGATCGTTCAAGAGCCCGATCATGTCCTGTCCGACACCCTCGCCGAAATGCACATTCGGGTTGACGAACGCCGCGTTGGACTTGGTGCCGCCGCAGGTGAAGCCTTCGCCACACAGCTGGACCGCTTCGGGCAGCTGGGGCAGTGCCGCCGGATCAATATGCAGCGTCAGGCCCGAACCCCGGGCCATTTCCAGGCCGTGGCCCGTCAGGCCAAAACCGGTCACATCGGTACACGCGGTGGCGCCCAAATCGAACAGGATCTCGCCACAGCGATTGAGGGTGGTCATGCAGGTGACCAGGGCCTGGTATTGGTCTTCGCTGAGGCGCCCTTTTTTCATGGCCGCCACCAGAGCGCCGGTGCCCAGGGGTTTGGTCAGCACCAAAAGGTCGCCCTCCTGGGCGGTGCTGTTGCGCAAAATTTTGTCCGGATGCACTTCGCCGGTCACGCTCAGGCCAAACTTCACTTCGTCGTCGCGCACGGTATGCCCGCCAGCTACGGCACAGCCGGCTTCGGCACAGGTCTCGCCGGCACCGGCCAAAATTTCACCCAGCACCTCGTTGGGCAACCCGGCCGGGGGATACCCCAGCAGGTTCAACGCCATCAGGGGCGTGCCACCCATGGCGTACACATCGCTGATGCTGTTGGCCGCGGCGATCCGACCGAACGTGCGCGGGTCGTCGACCACCGGCGTGATGAAGTCGGCGGTGCTGACGATCGCCTTGTCTGCGGTCAATTGGTAGACGCCGGCATCGTCGGCGGTGTCGAAACCCACCAAAAGGTTGGGCCCGGCTGCGGCCTGGATTGGCTCAAGTATCTGTGACAAGTCCCCCGGACTCAGTTTCGCCGCTCAGCCAGCGCTTTTGGCGAAACGGGTCAGGGCAATGCGTTCATTCAACGACATGTTCACCTCCTGCCATGGGTTGGGTGAGGGCATGATAGGAATATTCCGAGCTGCTGCCACCTATTTGCCGCCGGTCTTGTTATTTACCGCCGGTCTTGGCTTCCAGCTTGGCCCAACGATCCTTCAGGGTCGTGGTCCGGTTCCAGACCATCTTTTCGGGAGTCGAGTCTTTGCTGTCGATGCAGAAGTAGCCTTGCCGCATGAACTGGCAACGGAAACCCACTTCCTTGCCGGCCAACCCGGGCTCGAGCTTGGCCTGCACCACTTCCAGCGAATCCGGATTCAGGTTGGCAATATAATCGCCGCCCTCTTCAGGGAAAGGCTCCTTGAACAGGTTGTCATACAACCGCACCTCGGCATCAATCGCATGAGTGGCCGAGACCCAGTGCAGGGTGCCCTTGACCTTGCGGCCATCAGGCGAGTCGCCGCCACGGGTGGCCGGATCATAGGTGCAACGCAACTCGATGGGGTTGCCCTCGTCGTCCTTGATCACTTCGTCACACTTGATGAAGTAGGCGTTCTTGAAGCGCACCTCGTTGCCCAGTTTCAGGCGGAAGAACTTGCGCGGTGCCTCTTCGCGGAAATCTTCCTGCTCGATGTACAACTCACGCGAGAAAGGCACCAGGCGCGTGCCGGCGCTTTCGTCTTCGGGGTTGTTGGCAATTTCGATCTCTTCGACCTGATCTTCGGGATAATTGGTGATCACGACCTTCAACGGTTTGAGCACCGCCATCACCCGGTTGGCCGTCTGGTTCAGCTCTTCGCGGATCGACCACTTGAGCAGGTCCAGGTCCACGGTCGAGTCGCGCTTGGCCACGCCGATGCGGTCGTTGAACTTCTTGATCGATTCGGGCGTGTAGCCCAGGCGCCTGAGACCACTGATGGTCGGCATGCGCGGGTCGTCCCAGCTTTCGACCAGACCTTCCTGCACCAGGCGCAGCAGCTTGCGCTTGCTCATCACGGTGTAGGTCAGGTTCAGGCGGGCCATCTCGATTTGCCGCGGTTTGTAGGGCACCGGCAGGTTCTCGATAAACCAGTCATACAGCGGCCGGTTCACCTCGAATTCCAACGTGCACAGGGAGTGGGTGATGCCCTCGATGGCGTCGCTCTGCCCGTGGGCAAAATCATAGAACGGGTAGATGTTCCACTTGTCGCCGGTGCGGTGGTGGTGCGCCTTGCGGATGCGGTACAACAACGGGTCGCGCATCTTCATGTTGGCGTGGCCCATGTCAATCTTGGCCCGCAGCGTGTACTGGCCTTCTTCGAATTCGCCGTCTTTCATGCGTGCAAAAAGGTCCAGGCTTTCGGCGGCCGGTCGGTCGCGGTCCGGGCTGGGCCGCCCGGCTTCCTTGACGGTGCCGCGATACTTGCGAATCTCTTCGTCGGTCAAACTGCAGACGAACGCCTTCCCATTGTCGATCAGGTGCACCGCCCATTCATAGAGCGTGTCGAAGTAGTCCGAGGCGTAGAACTCGCGATCTTCCCAGTCGGCTCCCAGCCAGCGCAGGTCCGCCTTGATGGAGTCGACGTATTCGGTCTCTTCCTTCTCGGGGTTGGTGTCGTCGAAACGCAGGTTGAACTTGCCGCCAAATTCCTGGGCCACGCCATAGTTCAGCAGGATGGCCTTGGTGTGGCCGACGTGCAGGTAGCCGTTGGGCTCGGGTGGAAACCGGGTGTGCACCCGACCCTCGTTGAGGCCGGCAGCAAGGTCGTTTTTGACCTGAACGCGGATGAAATCCGACTTCTCGGAGGATTCCTCGGCGGAGGTATCGAGTTCGCGATCGTCGCTCATGGCGGCAACTGCCTTTCGGGGCGCGGGATTCGGCTTGAATGCGGAAATATCAAGGCTGATAACCTAGTTCTCCCAGCCTGAAATGTCTACCGGAACCCGCCTTCTTGGCAACGCCCTGTCATTGTTGATTTTACCCATGGTGATAACGAGAACCGGAACAAAAGTTGCTTGCTTCCTGAGGTTCAGCAGATAAGCTCCGCGGGGGAGATACTACTCGTTATATCAGTTCGGGGGAAATTCATGGCCAGCGGTTCCCGCTCCATTCACAGCATCATCATATTCGTTATGAGTCTGGCGACCGCCATTCTGGTTGCCTGGGTGATCTACAACGGCTGGGATTTTTACACCACGGCCTACAGCGACCGGCCTCATCACGAAGATTTTCGCGACATGCGCTCAGCCGGTTATGTCGGCCATGGTTTGGGCATTCTGGGCACCCTGATGGTGCTTCTGCTCCTGTTGTATACCGCCCGCAAGCGTATGAAGTTCATGAGCCGTTGGGGTAATGTGCGCATCTGGCTGCGCTATCACATTTTTCTGGGTGTGGCGGGTCCCATCCTGATCACCCTGCACACCAGCTTCAAATTCAATGGCCTGGTGTCGATCAGCTACTGGTCGATGGTCGCTGTGGCTCTCAGCGGGGTGGTTGGGCGCTATCTGTACCAGCAGATTCCGCGCAACATGCTCGGCGAGACTCTTGGGGCCGAAGACATTGAAAGCCGCAATGAAGAACTCCTGGTCGAACTTTCGACCAACCACGGGCTGGGGGACAAGGCTCTTGATGGTCTGGAGAAACTGGCGGTGGGGAGCTTGGAGAAACATGCGGCGCCGGTTGCTCTTATCCTGTTGCCGTGGGCGAACATATTTCTGGCCCGCAAATTGCAGAGTTATTTAGTCGGATATAGCATCAAACCGGATCCGCAGGCCTTGGGATTGTGCCGCGAATGGGTATTGCAGACTCGGCGTCTGCTGCTTTTTCATCAGATCCGGGATTTGTTCCACTATTGGCACGTATTTCATAAACCGTTTGCTGTCATCATGATACTCGTGATGGTGGTGCATGTGGCGGTGGCGGTGGCCTTGGGCTACACGTGGCAATTTGGGGGCAACGCTTAGATTTCAAATTGGGGTACGGAGGGACATGACTAAGGGCAGTTGGTGCAGGCATTCTGGGTGTGGAATGGAGACATTCCGCTCCCTGCTTGTCTTTTGTTGCACGATGATACTGCTTCTCATTATCAATCCTACCGACAGTTTGGCCCAGCTTTCTCCCGGCGAACTCACCGCAGCCCACAGCCATCTTGACGGCCTCAAGAAATGCTCCAGCTGCCACAAACTCGGCAAGCGTGAAGTGGGGCCCAAGTGCCTCGACTGCCACACGGAAATCGCCGCGATGCGTGCTGGCGGTCCCGGCCTGCACTCGGGCAGCGACTTCGGCAAATGTGTCGATTGCCACATCGAACACCATGGGCGCGATTATGACCTGGTATTCTGGGAGGGCGGGCAGGAAAATTTCAAACATGATGTTCTGGGTTACGAGATGACCGGCGCCCATCTGAAGCTGCAATGCCGCCAGTGCCACGACGTGAAACATGTGACCAATCCCGGGCAATTGCGCTCCTGGAGCAAGGACTTCGACCGGACCTGGCTGGGTCTGGACCGCGAGTGCCTGTCCTGCCATAAGGACCCGCACGAGGGAACCCTGACCGGTGGGCCCAAACAGGTGACGTGCACCAGCTGTCACAACACAGAAAAATGGAAACCCGTCTCCGGCTTTGATCACGACATCTCTGAATTTCCCCTCACCGGAAAACACGAGAAGGTTGATTGCAGCAAATGCCACCAGCCCCAGGGCAAGCCTGTCACCGTGGGCGAGGCCAAGGTGGCCGTGGCGATTTTCAAACCCCAGGCCCACCAGAACTGCACCGACTGCCACAAGGACCCGCACGCCAATACGCTGGGGCCCAACTGCACACAGTGTCACGTCACCGACGGGTGGTTGGTGATCAATGGCGAGTCGTTTGACCACAGCAAAACGAAGTACCCCCTGGCGGGGCGCCATGCCGGCGTCAGTTGTGCTCAATGCCACGACAGCGGCCGCAAGAAGCCCAAATTTGCCGCCTGCCAGGACTGCCATCGCGATGCCCACGACAGCGCGCGCCTGCAGAAACCCAAGCTGATGGTCTGCGAGGACTGCCACACCGTGACGGGCTTCCGTCCGGCCGGATACACCATGGCCAGGCACGACGAATCACCATTCCCGCTGCGGGGCGCCCATCAGGCAACGCCCTGTTTCAGCTGCCACAAACCCTTGGCGAATCAGGCCCCGGCCAAGAGTGTGTACGCCAAGGCCGCCGACCTGGGGCCCAAGCACCAGGCCTGCACCGATTGCCATCGTGATCCCCATCTGGGCCAGACGGCCAAAGTGACCAACCCCACCGGCGCCACCGGATGTGTGGCTTGCCACGCGCAGAACAGTTGGCGTTCACCGGAATTTGATCACGGGGCTACGAACTTCGCCCTGACCGATCGCCACGCCGCTGCGGCCTGCACCGCTTGCCACAAGCCCGCGCGCAAAAGCGGCCAGGTTGAGCTGGCCTTCCAGGGCGCGGCAAAAAACTGTGCCGGCTGTCACGAGAATGTGCACGGTGACCAGTTCGCTGACCGCAAGACCGCCGATGGCCAGGCGACTGATTGCTCAGCCTGTCATGTGACCCTCGATTGGTTCGCCGAAAAATTTGATCATGAAACCGACAGTCGCTTCCCCCTGCGTGGGGGGCACGAAAAAGCGGCCTGTCAGACTTGCCATATTCCGCGCCCCCAGGACAACAACCGCCTGGTGCACTTCAAGCCGTTGCCTATCGATTGCCAAAGTTGCCATGGCAATGCGCGGGGCGAGTCCAGTGAATCTCCGAAAGGAAAGTCGTGATGCGCTTCCGTAGCTTCCTCTTTTTGCTGTGTCTGGTCTGGGCCGGGATGGTTTCGGCCCAGGAGGAACCAATCGTGCCCAAGGTTGGTAACCCACACGGCCCCATGGACCTGGACTGCCGGTTGTGCCACTCCGGTGCGTCCTGGGAATTGTCCAGTGCCAGCAGCTTTGACCACGATTCCACCGGTTTTCCCCTCGAAGGCATGCACCAGCATGCGCTTTGTCGCGATTGCCATCAGGAACCGGTTTTTGCCCACATCGGCACCCAGTGTGCCGACTGCCACACCGACACCCATCGGGGCCGCCTGGGTCCCTCCTGTGGGGATTGCCACACGCCCACGGCCTGGGTCGACCAGCCCCGCATGCGCGCCGAACACAACGCCACGTCCATGCCGTTGGTGGGCGCCCACGAACGGGTGGATTGCGATGCCTGCCACTCCGGCGCTGCGACCAGTGACTACGTCGGAACGCCCACTGCGTGTTATGCCTGCCACGCCGACATCTACGATTCGACTACAGATCCGGACCATCAGATGGCGGGCTTCAGCACCGACTGCGAACGTTGCCACGGTGTCTTCTCGTCCACCTGGGGCTCGGGCGATTTTGTCCATGCCCAGAACTTCCCCCTGACCGGTGCCCATCGCCTGGCCGAGTGTGTGGCTTGCCACGCCGACGGATTTGCCGGCACGCCGACGGCCTGCGCCGCTTGCCATCAGATGGAGTACGACGCCACGACGGATCCTGAACACTTGGCGGCCGGTTTCCCGGTCGAATGCCAGGCTTGCCACACGACGACCGCCTGGATTCCCGGCACCTACGACCACAACGCCACGGCCTTCCCTCTGACCGGCGCACACCGCTCGCTGGATTGTCAGGAATGCCACAACACGGGCTATGTGGGCACGCCGACCGATTGCGTTGCCTGCCATCAAACCGATTACGACGAAACCACCGACCCGGATCATGCCGCCTCGATGTTCCCCACCGATTGCCGCACCTGCCACAATACGGGGGCCTGGGAACCGGCGGATTATGACCACAACAATACCGCCTTCCCGCTGACTGGCGCCCACGCGACGCTGGATTGCATGGAGTGCCACAGCACCGGCTACGTGAACACTCCGACCGATTGCGTCGCCTGTCACCAGTCCGACTATGACGGCACGAATGACCCCAATCATCTGGCTTCGAATTTCCCGGTCAGTTGTGAGGACTGCCATACGACCAGTGCCTGGGAGCCGTCGACCTGGGATCACGACGTTCTCTTCCCGATTGACAGTGGCAAGCATCGTGGCGAATGGGACTCTTGCACCGACTGCCACATGGTGCAGTCGAACTATTCGGTCTTCGAGTGCATCTTCTGTCATGAGCACAACGATCAAAACCAGGTTGACAACGATCATAGTGAAGAGCGCGACTACATTTACACCAGCCCGGCCTGTTTCGAATGTCATCCGCGAGGAGATAGTTAATGAGGCGGCGTTTGTCAGCCCTGGGAATTGCCCGGGTATTCATGATCGCGGTGGCGCTTTTGTGGTCTGGTGCTGCCCAGGCGGCCGAGTTGTCCAGTACCGTGAAGTACGTTTCGGCCGAGCATATCTACGTCGACAGCGGCAGCAGTAAGGGCCTGGCCGTGGGACTGGTCGGCCGAGTGGTGCGTGATGGCAAAGCCATTGGCGAACTGGAAATCGTATTTGTGGCCGAGCAGTCGGCTTCCTGTACGGTGAGCAGTCAATTGCAGGAAATTTTGGCCGGCGACACCGTGATCTTTGAGGTGGCCGCGGAGGTGCCGGAAGTGGTGATTGCACCGGCGCCCGTTCGGCAACGCACGCGGGCGACCGGCAATACCGGGAGTGATTCCCGCGGGAAAGCCAAGCCCCGTCTGCGCGGTTCGATTGCCCTGCAATGGGACCACGGCGAAGAAACGAATGACCGCAATCTGCAGACGGACGTTTTCCGCCTGCCGTTCCGTCTGCAGGCCCGAGACGTTTGGCGCGGCTTCGATTTCCGCACCCGCGGCAGCCTGCGGCAATTGAATCGCAAGGGGTTCAGTGGCAATACGCCGTCCAGCGAGTGGCGCAACCGCATTCAGGAAGTGGCCTTTGTGCGCGACGATCGTGAACTGGATTGGCACGTGGCCTTCGGGCGCATCGGTGGCCGGGTGACCAATACGGCCGGGCCTTTCGACGGGTTGGCGGTCAACCGCCGGGTCGGCGCTGGCACGCGGGTCGGGCTGTTCGGGGGCTTTGCGCCCGAGTGGGGCAATTTGGGCTTTGGCACAGACGATCACCTGTTGGGCGCCAACTTCCATTTCAACCGCCGGGCCGAAAACGGCCGGATACTCGATTTTGTCCTGGCCGGAATTGGTCGGTACCGCAGCAATGAAATCAGCCGTGAGTACGTGACCATGAACACCACTTGGCGCGGCTCACAGGGCCTGAGCCTGCTGCAGGCCGCCGAGATCGATTTCAACCGGGGCTGGCGCCAGGAGGCCGGGGCCCGCTCGGTCGTCTTGTCCAGTTTCGCCTTCACCGGCCGCTATCAGTTCAATCGCCAGTTGTCGGCTGATCTGGGTTACGACAATCGCGAACCGGTGCGCACCTGGGAGACCCGCTCCCTGCCCGACAGTCTGTTTGAGAACGCGGGTCGCAAGGGCCTGCGCGCCGGCGTGCGTTTGCGGCCCACCGGCCGGATGACCCTGAACCTGTCGGGAAGCCTGCGCAAGGATGACCGCACCGACGACGACATCACTTCCTGGAATGCCCGCGTCAATGCGCCGGGGTTCCTGGCTAAACGAGTCGTCCTCTATGGTGGGCTGCGTGGTTTCAGCGGACCCTGGTTGTCGGGTTGGGCTCCGTCATTGGGGCTGTCCGGGTCGCTGCGGTCGGGTTACCAACTTCGAGCCGATGGCGGGTATTACAGCTACACTGGGAAGATAGACGATTCGTCCCGTGACAATACGTGGGTCTCTCTGGGCGTGAGCAAAGACCTGAATGACAAGCTGTCCGCCCTGGTGGAATACCGACGGGACTGGGGCGACGACATCGTCGGCCAGCGCTGGTTCCTGGAATTGCGCCGCCGTTTCTGATCCGTACTGGAGAATTTTGTGGAATCGCAGTTGATCTGGCTCGTCGTGCTGACTTTCGTTGTCGCCGGCGTCGTGTTTTATACCCGCGGTTTTCGCGCGCAACGGCGCAGCGATCGCGAGCGTCTGACCCAGACCCGCGACCTGGGCATGGACAAGGCCTCGGGGCAATACCCGCTGGTCGATGCGGCCGCCTGTATCGGCTGCGCCACTTGCGTGGCGGCCTGTCCTGAAGGCGACGTGTTGGGCATTGTGCAAGGCAAGGCCGTGGTCATCAATGGCTCGCGCTGTATTGGCCACGGCAAATGCGCCGAGGCCTGTCCGGTCGACGCCTTGACCGTTGGCCTCGGTGACATCACCAAACGCGATGACATTCCCTTGCTGGATGAGCATAACGAAACCAACGTGCCCGGCCTGTGGATCGCTGGCGAGTTGAGCGGGTTCGCCCTGATCAACAATGCGGTGAACCAGGGCGTCCGGGTGGTGGACCGCATCGCGGCCACGGCGGGCCCACAAGGTGGCCAGGCCGACCCCGGGTTGCTTGACGTTGTCATCGTCGGTGCCGGTCCAGCAGGCATGAGTGCGGGCCTGAGAGCTACCGAGTTGGACATGTCGTGCGTCGTATTGGACCAGCAGGGTGCCGGCGGCACGATCCTGCAGTATCCCCGCCGCAAGCTGGTCATGGTGCAGTCGGTCGAGATTCCTTGTCTTGGAAAATTGCCCAGACTGGAATACAGCAAGGAAGAGCTGCTGGAAATCTGGGAGAAATTGTATACGGACTACGATCTGGACATCCGCAATGGTGTGCGGGTCACTGGTGTCACCGGCCAAAAAGGGGATTTCCTGGTCGCGACCAGTAAGGGCGAATTCCGGGCGCGTCATGTGGTTCTGGCCCTCGGACGCCGCGGCACGCCCCGCCGCCTGAATGTGCCTGGCGAAGACCTGTCCAAGGTGGCCTACAAGCTGATCGACGCCGAAGCCTACAAAGACCGCCGGGTGATGGTGGTTGGCGGTGGCGATTCGGCCGTGGAGGCGGCCATGGGCCTGGCTCACCAGGAGAATTGCAAAGTCACGATCTCGTACCGCAAGCCGGACCTGATGCGCATCAAACAGCGCAACGCCGAGCGCATCGCGCCGTTGATTGCCGATGGCACCGTCGATTTTTACGGCTCCACTACTGTCGGCGGCATTCACGAAGACAGGATTGTGCTCGAAGGGCCGAACGGCTCGACCATTGTGCCCAATGACGACGTGTTCATCTTGGCCGGTGGCATTCCGCCCTTCGGCTTCCTGCGGGAGCTGGGCGTGAAGTTTGGGGGCGACCAGAAGGAGATCGTGGCGGCCGGCGCGCCCAAGGTGGCTGGTTGAGCGGGAGCCGTTCATGGCTTATCATGGCGGCGTACAGGTGATCATCTCTCCAGCCTGAAAGTCCGCCACATGCCCCTGGAAATCGAAACGCGTTCCCACTGGACCGAACTGACCCTCAATCAACCGCCGCGCAATGTGTTGGATGTGGAAATGCTGACGGCATTGGTTGCGGCGCTGGACGGGCTGAAAACGGACGCTCTGCCCTTGCTGCTGAAATCCACGGGCAAACATTTTTCGACCGGCTACCCCATCAGCGACATTCCCGCCGAGATTTTTCACCACGACGCTGCCGTGCGGGCGGGCACACCGTTTGAGCAGGTGATGAACCGCTTGACCCACTATCCGGCGCCCATTCTGGCGGCCGTTCAGGGCGACGCCTACGGCGGTGCGGTGGAGATGCTGGCCTGCACCGACCTGCGCATTGCCGCCGAAACCGTGCGCGTGGGGGTCCCGCCGGTGCGCCTGGGGCTGGTCTACAGCCACACCGGATTGCGCCGCCTGTTGCGGGGCTTTGGGTCGCCCCTGGTGCGCGAGATGCTGATGCTGGGTGAAGCCATCACGGCCGACAGGGCCTACGTGGCGGGATTCTTCAATCGCCTGGTGCCGGCTGAAAACCTGCTGGATTCCGCCCGGGAAATGATGCGCAGCATGACGCGCGGGGGCCCGGCGGCCTTGCGGGGAACCCGCCGCATATTGAACCTGCTGGAAGAGCGGGAAGCCTTGCCGGGTGAGGCCCTGGACGAAATCGCGCGCCTGCGCCATGAGTCACGTTCCAGCGAAGAATTCGCCCGGGCGCGCGAGGCGTTTCTGAATAAGGAGCCTTCACCATTCGGCGAAGGCTGACCCGTCTCTCGGCGCCCGGATCAGAACCGGAACCGCATCCCCATCATGCCCAATATTTCCAGGCTCGGTTGGGCGATGGCCTCGTCCGCATCCGCATATTCGTAACCATTGCGCGGGTTCACATGATCGCCAGTCGGCCGGTACGTCGTATCGTGGCCGGAGATGTCGGCCTCAGCATACCAATCCAGGCCCAGTTGCAGCACAAAATCCGACCCTTCCCTGATGGCGAACCAGCTTTCAAAGCCCAGACCAGCGCCCCAGGCATTGCTCCCGATGTCGAACACCTCATTGCCACCGATAAAATCGTAGTTGGCGTTGTAGCTGGC
>CAZLUL010000048.1:0-20440 GCA_964562635.1 uncultured Fibrobacteraceae bacterium
CTCGAAAGGACGATCGCCCCAGTGACCGCTGATGGCATCGGTGAACTCCTGGCCGTACCCGGTGGAGCCATGGAAATCCACGGCCACGGTGGCGAACCCTGCACCCACGTAGGCCTGGGGGTTCCAGCGGTAGTGGAAGTCGTTGCCGAAGCTGCCCTGGGGGCCGCCGTGAACCAGGAAGACCACCGGCCACTTCTGTCCCGCGGCGGCCTTCTCGGCCGTCCAGTCGTAGGGCTTGACGACGTAGGCGTGCACAGTCTCGTCGTTCCAGCCGGCGAACGTGAACTGCTCGTGCTCACCCATCAGGGTGGCGGCCAGTTTGGCGCCGTTGAAGTCGGTGATCTGGTTCAGGCCTTTGCCGTTGGGCTTGATGGTGAACAGTTCGGTCGGCCCGCTCAGGCTCTGGTGGCCGAACAGCAACGCGCCGCTCAACAGACTGACGCTGCTGTGGCGTCCCATCTTGTTGATCAACGTCACCTTGCCGGACTTCACGTCCATCTTGAACAGCGAACGCTGGCCCAGGTACCCGGCCGTGGCGTAGATGGTCTTGCCGTTGCCGCTGAATTTCAACCCGTGGGCCGTCAGCGCCAGGCCGTCGTACATGAAGTCCAGGCGGCGGCTCTCGCCGGTCGCCCAGTTTATCAGCTCGATGTGGAAGCGGTCGGCCTCGAAACCGGGGCGGTCCATGGCCAGATAGCAGAGGGTCTTGCCGTCGGGCGTGAACACAGGTTCCGTGTCCCAGGCCTCGTTGGCTTCGGTGATGCAACGGATGTTGCCGCTGCCATCGATGGGCGCGGCGTACAGGTCGTAGTCGGTGCTCCAGGCAGGCTCGCTGCCGGGCAGGATCTTGGCCGTGAAGACAACTTCCGAGGCATCCGGCGAGACGGCGACTTCTTCCATGCCGCCCCAGGGGCGGGTGGGCACGTCGGCGTCCAGGTCGGTCATCAGGTCGATGGGCTGACCGGCGTCGGCGTCTTCACCTTTCAAATAAAAGATGTGGCTGCGCTTGCCGTCTTCCCAGGTGTCCCAGTGGCGGAACATGAGCTCGTCGTAAACCATGCCGCTGGTTTTTTCGGCGGCTTTCGCTTCGTCGGTGGCCACGGTCTCGGCGATCGTCTGGCCGGGATACACTTCCAGCGAGAACAGGAAACCGCTCAAGGCCGGCACCACCTCGAGGTTGCCGATGTCCAAAGCCAGATCGGTGATCTGCCGGGCCTCGCCGCCCTGGGGATCAATGTTCCAGATCTGCGAACTGCCGCCGCGGGTGCTCAGGAAAAACAGCGTGCCGTTCTGGCACCAGCGCGGGTTGTAGTCCGCAGCCGGATCGCTGGTCAACCGTTTGGTCACCTTGCCGTCGACACTGCTGAGCCAGATGTCGGTGCGCGAACGGTTCGCTTCCAGATCCTGGGTGCCCACGTTGTACGCGACCCATTTCCCATCGGGGGAAACCTGGGCGTCGCTCAAGCGGCTCATGGCCAACATGTCGAGTACGGAAAACGGATGGGGGGCGGAATCTTCAGCGATGGCCGTGCCGGTCGTCATGAACATCAGGACCAGCAGACACAAAAAAAGAACGGAGCGAATTCGCAAGGTCGGACCTCCGAGGCCAAAAAAGGGGGATATGCCTTAAAAGCGGGGCCAATATAACAGAAACGGGAGGTTTTTGCGAGTCGAGAGGGGCTAAAGAAGCGCCACACTCTTGATTTGAGCCCAAATCTTCTGCCCTGGTGCGATTTTCAGGGTCTGAGCCGACCGTGCGGTGATCGCGGCCAGCAAAATGGTGTCGCCAGTGGTCAACTGCACCAGCACCCGGCCCGGGCCGTCAGCCAACAGATCGACCACCTCGACGGGCAGGATGTTGAGGATGCTGGTTTCCCGCGGGGGCGCCAGCGCCAGGCTCACATCTCTGGCGTGGATACGGACGCGGACGGCGCCACCCACGGCCAGATCGCGGTCGCAGACCTGCAACTGACCCCCGGCAAAATCAAGGCGCGCCAGGTGGAATTCGTTGTCGATGACGCCGACAGTGGCGGACACCACGGCGCCGGCATCGCGGCCGTGGGCCAGGCCGGGAGCCGGCGAGGTCAGCAATTCACCCAGGGGGCCGTTGTTGATCACCCGACCATCGTCCATCAACACCAGGCGGTCCGCCAAGCGCGCCGCCTCATCCACCGAGTGGGTCACGTACAGGACGGGAATGGCAAACCGGTCGCGCATGCGTTCGAGCAGAGGGAAGATGGCCCGGCGGGTGGCATGATCCAGGGCGGCCAGCGGTTCGTCCAGAATCAGCAGGTCGGGGCTTTTCAACAATGCCCGCCCCAAGGCCACCCGTTGGCGTTCGCCACCGCTGAGGTTGGTTGTTTCGCGCAGGAGCAGGCCGGACAGGCCGAGCAGGTCGACAACTTCATCCCAGGTGACGCGGCGATCGTCCTTTTTGGTGCGATCCCAGGCAAAACGCAGGTTGCCCTCGACGCTCAGGTGGGCAAACAACTCGCCGGCCTGGAACACATAACCGAGGGCTCGCCGATGCAGCGGCAGGTTTGTCGCGCCGTCCTGCCAAACGGCCGGTCCCACCCGCACGGTGCCCCTGAAACCCGGCTCCAGTCCGGCCACGCAGCGCAAAAACGTCGTCTTGCCACAGCCGGATGGTCCACAGATGGCGGTGAATCCTGCCGCGGGCAGGTCCAGATCGAAGGCGAGATTGAAGGCGTCTTTTTGCAGGGTGCCCTGCAGCTTCAGACTCATGTCCGCACCCCCGAATACCGCCGGTTGACCATGTGCACGATCAGCAGCAACCCGAATGAGAGCAACAACAGACCGGCGGACATCAGGTGGGCGCGCCCGTAGGCCAGGGTCTCAACCTGATCATAGATGGCGATGGACAGCACCCGGGTTTCGCCGGGGATGTTGCCACCGATCATCAGCACGACCCCAAATTCGCCGAGGGTGTGGGCAAAGCCGAGTGTGGCGGCGGTTAGAAAACCGCGCCGGGCCAGCGGCACCGCCACGCGGAAAAAGCGATCGCGGGGTCCGGCGCCCAGGGTGGCGGCGGCTTCGAGCGGACCGCGACCCACGGCGAGAAATCCATCCCGGATGGGCTGCACGACAAAGGGCAGCGAGTAGATGACCGAACCGATGACCAGGCCCGCAAAAGTGAAGGCCAACGGTTGGCCGCCCAGGGCGGTCATCAGTTGGCCAACGGGGCCGCGGGGGCCGAGCAGCAGCAGAAGGTAAAAACCCAGCACGGTGGGCGGCAAGACCAGGGGCAACGAAACCAGCGCATCGACAACTGGCCGAAAACGCCGCCGGGTCATGGCCAGCCACCAGCCCAGGGGCGTGCCGATCACCAGCAAGACCAGAGTGCTGACCAGGGCCAGTTTCAAGGTCAGCCAGAGGGCTGCCAGGTCTTGGGCGTTGAGCATCATGGCGTGGGTATCCGGTAGCCGAATTCCCGCAGAATCTTGTGGCCTTCGGCGCTGAACAAAAAGGCCAAAAACTCGCGCGCTTGCGGCTGGGCGCCGTGCGCCACAACGACCTGCTGCACCACGGGGTCATAGAGATCCAGGGGCACCATGATCGCCGTTCCCATCTTCAATTTCTGGCCTGTGCGCTGGGCGGCCATGACCTGGGAGCGCGCCACGAAACCCAATGGAGCGGCGCCGGTGTGGAGAAACTGCCAGGTTTGGGCAACATTTTGACCGCGCACCAGGCGGTGTTCCCACTCTTCATACCGTCCCATATTCCGCAACACCTGGACGGCGGCCCGCCCGTAAGGCGCCAGGTCCGGATTGGCGATGGCCAGGCGTCCACCTTCATTTCGCATCACGTAGTCGAGCATCATTTCCACGGCCTTGCCGCCGCCCGGATTGGGGTGCGGCTTCATGCCGCACAGCATCAATTGGCCGATGGCATAAGTGGAACAATCATGTTCGGCGGCCCACCCCTTGGTCACCAACCGCTGCGGACGTGCGCTGTCCGCCGCGAAAAACAAATCGCAAGGCGCGCCGGCCATGATCTGGGCGTACAACTGCCCCGTGCCACCATGACTGATCTTGAATTCCGTGCCGGTCTGGGTGGTGTACTGCTCCGCTAAAACCTGCAAGCATTCCCTGAAGTTGGCCGCCACCATCACGCGCACCGGTTCGGCCGTTGTCCCCCTCGGGACAATCAGCATCAAGACCAACAGGAGGGCGGTGCGGATCATGCCGTTTTTTTCCGCCGGGATTTGCGCTTGATCCAGACCACAACCAGCCAGATGCCACTGGTCGCCAGGAACCACGCGATCACGGCGCAGGTCACCACCAACGGATTGTTGAAATTGTCCCGCGCGCTGTAATCCATGATGTGCAGCATCCAGAAAAAGTCGTACACCCGCCAGATGGTATTGCGGCGCCCGACCACCTGGCCGGTTTGCGGCGAAACGTAGATCGTGGTGTGGCGGGAATCGTCGAAGTCGACACGCCAGACAGGCAAGTCGCGGCCCCGGATTTCCAGCAGGGGTTCGGTGAGCAAAACAATTTCGGCCACCGGGCCCGGCCCGGCGTAGTCCCGGCGGGCAACTTCGGCCGCGGTGTCGGCCTTCAGCGGTGAAAGTTCCTGGCCGGAAACCGCAGCGACCAAACGCACCATTTCACCGGATCGCAGGCGATATACGGGTTGGTCCATCCACATCGCCAGATCCGCCGCTTCCAGCGCCGGCATCTCCAGGTCCCGGGCAATGTCGGTTGGTGAGAGCAGCGCCTGGTCTGTCGCCACCGGCGCATTCTCGCGTTCGGCGACCCAATCTTCGCCCCGCACTTTTTCGATCGGCACCACGCTCATCACGAAGCCGCCACTGATCCACAGAAAAACCTGGATGCCGATCAACAGACCAAGGCCCTGGTGGGTCGAGAACATCAGACGGGACAATTTCATGGGTGAGGAGCTTTCCGTTGAGAAAAGTGCCGAGCTTGTGTTTTGCAAAGTGAAGCACTGGGCGACAAAATAGTCAACGTCGGGCGGCTGATGAAAGTTCTCCCGGGAGAACTTTTGCGCTGTCGCTGGCCGCAGGACCCAGTTTGGAGTGGACATGGCCACTGATGAAGAGGACGTTGCAGTGAAGAGCCGGGGGATTGGGGCTTAGCCAAAGGAGTTCGAACTGATGTTGGCCAACCTGCTGCTGGGCCTGGGACTGATCACCGTCTTGTCGACAAATGCTTTGGCCCAGGATCCGGCTGCTATCGAAAAAATTGACCAGAAAACAGCCTCAGTGGCGGCTGATACGGCGTCCAATACCTCCAGCACCGTCGTCCTGCCCGTGCTCGGCTACACTCCGGACACCGGCCTGATGCTCGGCGGCCTGGCCCTGCGCTTCTTCTATCTGGAGCCCGACCTGCCGGATGCCCGTCCTTCGGTCTTCAGCCCCACAGTGATCTTCACCCTCAAGAACCAACTCATGGTCTACCTGGGCACCAGCCTGAACTGGGACAAAAACCGCAACGCCCTGAACGTCGTGCCCTACTACTTGAATTTCCCCGATACTTTCTACGGCACGGGCCGCGACGTGAGCCTGGACAACGAAGAGGACTACACCAACGAAGGTCTCGGCCTGGATCTCGACTTTAACCGCAAGGTGTGGCGCAACTGGCGCCTGGGTACCAGTTACCGGCTGGAAAAACACCGGTTGTCCGAGGTGGATCCGGACGGACAACTGGCCACCGGCGCCATCAATGGCACCCAGAACGCCTGGCTTTCGGGCTTCGGCCCAATGGTGTCATTGGACAGCCGGGACAATACCTGGGCCCCGGATCGGGGGTGGTGGCTGCAGGCGACGGCCCGTTTCGCCGGCCGTGATCTGGGCAGCGACTACACGTATCAGGAGTACACCCTGGACCTGCGCAAGTACTGGCAGGTGAGCGACAAACTGGTGCTGGCCGGACAGTATCTGACAACACGCCTGGAGGGCGATCCGCCGTTTTTCATCATGCCCCGTCTTGGGGGCGACTCTGGTCTGCGTGGCTACCGCGGCGGCCTTTACATCGACAATACCCGCGCCCTGACCCGGCTTGAACTGCGCCGCACCGGATTGTGGGGACGCCTTGGCGCCGTGGCTTTCGCCGGCGTGGGGGATGTGGCGCCTTCGCCGCAGAAACTCACCCTGGCAGGCGAGCTGTGGTCGGCGGGATTTGGGTTTCGCTATATGTTGGACCAGAAGGAACGGGTGAACCTGCGGGTGGACTTTGGCTTCGGCAACGGGGATTCGGGATTTTTCCTGTCCCTGGGCGAGGCGTTTTAAACAGCGGTTTCCCGCACATTTCTCCCTTGCCTGATTCGCAAAAAGACTTAAATTGGACAAAATGATCCAATTAATACGCGCTCGCCCTGGCTGGTGCCATTTCCGGGAGAAAATTCCGATGTCCAAGACCACCATCACTCCCGAAATGACCCTCTTCGACATCACGGAGCAACACCCCGAAACCATAGATGTTTTCGTGACCAACGGCTATGAGCACGTGGGGGACGAGGCCAAGCGCACCGCCCAGGGCAAGATGGTCACCCTGGACCAGGCCGTGAAGATGAAGGGCAAGGACCTCGCCGCCTTCACCAATCTGCTGACCAGCGCGGTGGCCGAACACAACGAGCGCCAAGACGTGACGCTGAACGTGGTCGAAGACGAAAACGAAATTTTCCCCAGCCGCGGCGACATCCGCGTGGCTGGCCTGTTGCCCTGCCCTGTGCGCATCCCGCTGCTCGAGGCCTTCGACAACCTGAGCCAGAAAATCACCGCCGACTCCGGCAAAACCATTGGTGTGAAGCTGGCCGCGGCCTCCGTGGGCGCCGACATCCTCGATGAGGGCCTGGCCAAGATCAAAACCGAAGCTGATCTGCCGGACATTTTCCTTTCCGCCGGTTTCGAAGCCTTCTTCGACAAGAAGGCCATGGCCCGCTTCAAGAACAAAGGCGTGTTCACCGACCGCAGCTGGGACACCCACAACAGCCTGATGGCGCCCTACGGCCTGAAGGATCCCAGCGGCCACTACGCCATGCTCGCAGTAGTGCCCGCGGTCTTCCTGGTCGACAAGACCCAACTCGAAGAAGGCGAAGAGGTGCCGCGCACCTGGGCGGAAATCCTGGGGCCGCGCTTCAAGGGCAAGGTCAGCCTGCCGGTCGGCGATTTTGATCTGTTCAACGGCATCCTGCTCACCATCTGGAAACATTTTGGCGACGCCGGGGTCGAGGCCATCGGGCGCAACCTGCTCGAAGGCATGCACCCCAGCCAGGCCGCCGGACGCTTCGCGCCCAAGGGCGGCAAGGGCCCGATGATCTCGGTCATCCCGTACTTCTTCAGCAAGATGGCGCAATTCAATCCCAACGCGGAAATCGTCTGGCCCAGCGATGGCGCCGTGGTCAGCCCGATTTTCATGCTGCTCAAGGATGACGCGCCGGAAGAAGCCAGGCAGATCGCCGACTTCTTCGCCAGCAAGGAAGTGGGCGAAATCCTCTCGCACCGCGGGCTGTTCCCCAGTTGCCACCCCGAAGTGGAAAACAAGGTGCCCGACGAGGCTCCCCTGATGTGGCTGGGTTGGGATTTCATCAACGAAAACGACCTGGGCGAACTCATTCCACGGGTGAACAAAATCTTCCTGGAAGCAGGCGAATAATATGCGTTTTGTGACGGTCAGCGGGCCGCCCAGCTCGGGCAAAACCGCGGTGATTATCAAGACCCTGGAACATCTGCAGAAGGCGGGTCAGGACGTCGGCGTCGTCAAGTTCGACTGCCTCTTCACCGACGATGATGAATTGTACCGTAAAAACGGGATCAAGGTCCGCAAGGGCCTGGCCGGTGCCCTCTGCCCAGACCACTACTTCGTCAGCAACGTCGAAGAGTGCGTGCAATGGGGCCTGATGGAAAAACTGAGCGTGCTGGTGAGTGAAAGCGCCGGCTTGTGCAACCGCTGCTCGCCGCACATCCGCGAGATTCTCGCGGTTTGCGTGATCGACAACCTCAGCGGCATCAATACGCCCAAGAAAATTGGCCCCATGCTCAAGGCCGCCGACGTCGTCATCATCACCAAGGGCGATATCGTCAGCCAGGCCGAGCGCGAAGTATTCGCCGCGCGAGTGCACATGGTCAATAGCCAGGCGCGCATCCTGCACGTCAACGGCATCACGGGCCAGGGCAGTTTCGAATTGAGCACCTTGTGGCGCGACGAACAGGAAACCGAAACCGTTGAGGGCAAGCGCCTGCGCTTCAGCATGCCCGCGGCCCTGTGTTCGTACTGCCTGGGCGAGACCCGCATCGGGTCGGATTTCCAGATGGGCAACGTGCGCAAAATGGACCTGGAAATGCCGACGGGCATCAAGACCGATGGCGGCCCGACCGATTTGGGGAGCAATACATGAGCCGACAACTCGAGACGCTGAAAGTGGCCGAGTTGCTGGCCCGCTGGCCGTTTGCCGAGCAGCATCTGAGCGAGAACGGCCACGCCGAGATTGCCGACCGGCCTGAAGCTCCCCTGACCGCGATCCTGGACGGCGAGCAACTGGCCGCCCTGGACAGGTTCGTGGGCATGATGGAAGACTTCCTCGGTGCCAGCGAGGAGAAGGTCGCCGAGATCACCATCACCGGTGGCCGGGCCAAGGACGGCAGCGACGAACCGGTGCGCGAACTGACCGCACGGGTCGGCGACGTGATCTGCATCGTCGGTCCCACCGGCAGCGGCAAGAGCCGCCTGCTGGCCGATATCGAGTGGGTCGCCCGCGGCGATACACCCACCGGCCGCCACGTGACGATCAACGGCAAGGTGCCGGACGACCGCTGGCGTTTTTCGTCGGAATACAAACTGGTGGCCCAGCTTTCGCAGAACATGAACTTCGTCATGGACCTGACGGTCGAGGAGTTTCTGGCCCTGCACGCGGAGTCCCGACAGGCGCGTGATCCGGCCGAGAAAATCCAGCGCATCTGGAACTGGGCCAACAGCCTGGCCGGCGAGCCCTTCACGCTTGATACGCCGGTGACCAGCCTCTCGGGCGGGCAGTCCCGGGCCCTGATGATCGCCGACACCGCCGTGTTGAGCGCCAGCCCAGTGGTCCTGATCGACGAGATCGAGAACGCCGGCATCGACCGCCAACAGGCGCTGGACATCCTGATCCAGGAAGAGAAGATCGTCCTGATGGCGACCCATGATCCGATCCTGGCGTTGATGGGCGACCGCCGCGTGATCATCAACAACGGGGCCATGCAGCAGGTGATCGAACCGAGCGCGGCCGAGCGGGCGAACTTGGTTGAGCTGCGGGCGCTGGATGCCCGGCTGATGGGGCTGCGGCACCGGTTGCGGATGGGGGAGCGGTTGGACGAGATTTGAGTGAGGGTGCGCTTGGTACATGCCGAGAACTGTCAGGTTGGCGGGCCAACCCGGTTGACCCGCCCCTGATTCCCTAGCGATACAGGGCCTTCACGCCGCCCCACGCCTCGGTCTGGACCGCAACCACTTCGGCGTTGAGCCAAGCGACGGTAGGCGTGCCGAAGGGCTGACTGCAGGCGACAGCTCCACCGGGGACGTATTCCACTACCGGCACCCCGGGCAGGCTGCTCGGATTCGAGGGGCCAAAGGAGATCTCCTCCAGTTCGGTACTGTCGGTCACAAAAAAGATCGTCGACAGCACCGTGCCGCCGGCCGCCACGGGCTTGGGCGTCAGGAAGGACACGATTTGGTTCGTATTCGTCCCGCTGTTGCTGTCGCCGAAACCCAGGCTTGTCACGGGAATGGAAAAATCCGCCGCCGTGCTGGCGATACCCACTTCGTAGCCGGCGATCATGGGCCCCGTAGCGTTGGTCAGGACGACATATCCGGGCATCGTAAAACCAGGGGCAGTGGTGCGATTGGCGGTTTCCTGAGTGAATTCAGTTTCGTTGAAATACAGGCCCAGGGCATCGTCCTGAGCCCACGCCGCGGTGGCGATAACGGACAGGATGATGCAGGCGGCGGTAATGATACGCATGGCAGTCCCCCCAAAATTCAAATTCGGTTTCCATGTTTGGAGCGGCGGCGGTGGCAAGGATCTTCGCGCTCCGTGAACATGACAAGGAGACGGCGGCAAGTCGAGGTTTCCCAAAAAAAAATGGCGATGCAAGCAACTTCGAGACGCCACCTGTTCAGCGAATAGGAATTTCAACCGCATAGTCCACCCCCCCGAGCTCGTGTGAGCACTGTACTTTCTTGCATCCGCCCGCCCAGTCGTGCGCACGAGAGTTGGGTTCGCGCCTCAAACCCGGCTTTCGTCCAGAATTCGGCAACCCTCCATGAGGACCGATTCCAGGGGCATGGAGATGTTGGCGGGGGGGAATTCCTGGACCGGTTCGACCCGATACTCGCCGTCTTCTTCCCAGGTGATGACCCGGCAGATGGCGTCGGACCCTTTCAGGTTGCCGCAGATGGCATGGACCAATTGGCCGTTGTCCAGATGGATGACGGCCTGCTCGCCGTTGCTGCGCAGCAATTTGATCCCCACGGATTTTTGGCTCTGACTGAGGGCCTGCAACAGGTCGGTAAAAGCCAGAGCAGCAAAGGTGGCCTGGAACTGGCCCGGTGCGGGCGCCGGTGTCGGTGTGGTGGTATCCGGCACATCCTTCAGGGCCTTGCGCAGGCGGGCTGAAACGATGTCGACATCCCGGGGCAATGAGAATACGTCGTCGAATCCGGCGTCGAAAAGATTCAAGACTTGCGAGGGGTCGCTTTCGGTAGTGATGGCGTAGACCAGGGTGGAGGCCTGGGTCTTGAATAGGCGCGGGCAGGCAGCCAGTTCGTCGGGGTAGCTGGTGTCGTGGACAAAGACCGCCGTGGGGGATTTGCGTTCGCACATCTGGCGCGCTTCGGACAACTCGGTGATGCGGACCGGCCGGTAGCCGCGGTGGCGCAGGCGGGTGGCGAATTGGGTCAGGAAGCCGGCTTCCTGGCCCACGACAAATAGCTGGTGGTTAGCCGTGGCGTCCAATTCGGCCGAGTTCTGTTCGATCAGGCGCACGTACGATTCGATGACCTCCGAGCGGGCCAAGCGGCCGCTCTTTTTGCGCAATTCAGCCTTGAGGTACTGCGGGCGATCGGCGGGCATGACCTGCATGTGCCCGAGGTCCTGATAGTGGTGCCAGACGATGGCCAGGATCTGGGCGGCCAGAGCCAGTTCTGGATAGTCGGTGGCGAACTGTTCGAGGCTGACCCGTTCGGAAAGCAACTCCCGAAAGGCCTGCAACGCGCCTTCGATATTCCAGGGGAAGGACAGCGCTCGGGCATGCCCCAGGGTCAGGGCCCAATCGATGCCGCAGGAGTCGCCGGAGGCCACCGCGTCGATCAAATCGGCCAGGCCCTGGGTGTTGGCCGGCACGATAAGCAAGGTCGCCAGTTCGAGACCGTCGCTGGCCAAGCGCCCCATTTCCAGATCGGCGGCCAGGGTGCGCACGTCATTGCGCAACAAGTCATAGGGCGGAGTGCTGGCTTCCGGCCCGCTGTGCTGTTCGGCCATGAAACGCAGGGACTCGGTCAGGCTGTGCAGCAGGCGAGTGTAGGAGACGGGGTTCTCCAACAGGGCGCTGCTGATGGTGGTGAATTCGGTGACTTCACCGCGAGGGCGCGGCACTTTACCCTGGCGCACCCAGGCGTCAAACTTCTGGGTCATCTCCTGGGCGACCAGCACCTGTTGGGCCGGATCTTGTTTCAGCTGTTCGGCCGCAGCGGCCGGGTCGACGGTGGGCACCAATTCCAGCCCTTCGCGCGCGAAGATCGGGCCCAGGAAATTCATGAGAAAAGCCTGGTCGCTGACCAGCATGACCTGGGGCTGCGCCTCAGTTGCGGCCGCAGCTTCGTTCGGTATCTCGGGTTCTTCCGGCACGTCTTCATTGGCTTGGGCGAAGAGCTCGGGCAACTCGATTTGCTTGTAGGGATCATGCGGCAGGCCGGCATCGGGCGCGAATTGCTCGACCAGGGATTCGAAAGTCACTTCGGGGGTGATGAAGTACTCGATCACCGAGCAGCGGATCGAGCGGGTCACTTCGGCAACAGCGCGGCTGTCTTCGGGGTCGACGACGACCAGTGACAGGACTCCATTGCCGGAATTGTAGGCCAGTGGCATGATCTGGTGCTGCCGGATGAGCTGGAGCGGGAATTTCTTGACGAGCTCCGGATCGATCCGGTGCTTGGCCGGCTGGAAAGCGGGCACGCCAAATTGCAAGGCCAGCGCGTGGGCCAACTGCTCTTCGCTGAGCGCGCCGCAGTACAGCAGGTGCGTGCCGAAGCGGCCGCCGAGACCCTGCTGTTTCTGCAGGGCGGTCAGGATCTGGTCCTCGGTCACGTAACCGAGGCCGAGCAGAATCTTGTCCAGACGCGACTTCTTCATCGTATCGGCTACCCCGCCACCGGAACCGGCCTGGTGGCCGCCGTTTTGCCCGGCACGATGTTGTGGCCTTCGCTGGCGTAGCGCATGGCTTCGTCATGGGTCACGATGCCCTGGCCCACCAAGTGACTCAAGTGCTGGTCCATCAACTGCATGCCTTCCTTGCGGTTGGTCGTGATCGCGTTGTCAATCAGGTGGCTCTTCTGTTCGCGGATCAGATTGCGGATGGCCGTATTGCCCATCATGATCTCCATGGCCGCCACTCGGCCCGACTGGTCGGCTTTGCGCAGCAACTGCTGCGAGCACACGCCCACCAAAACTTCCGATAGCATGTGCCGGATCTGGGTCTGTTGATTGCCCGGGTACGGGTCGACGATACGGCTGATGGTTTGGGAAGCCGAACGCGTGTGCAGGGTGCCCAGGACCAGCAGGCCCACCTCGCTGGCCGTCAGAGCCAGGGAGATGGTGTCCAGGTCGCGCATCTCGCCGACCAGGATCACGTCCGGGTCCTCGCGCAACGAAGCGCGCATGGCCGTGGAAAACGACTCGCAGTGCTCGCCAACCTGGCGTTGATTGATCAGGCAGTTCTTGTTGGGGTGGATGAATTCCAGTGGGTCTTCCAAGGTGATGATGTGGTAATTCATGTTGTCGTTCAGGTAGTCGACCATGGCGGCCAACGTGGTCGACTTGCCCGAGTTGGTGGGCCCGGTGACCAGGATCAGGCCGGAATTGTGGGCCAGCATCTTTTTCAGGACTTCGGGTAAGCCCAGTTCGTCCAGGGTCGGGATCTGGTTGGGGATGATGCGGAAGGCAGCGGCCAGCCCGGGGAATTTCTTGTAGACATTGATGCGGAAGCGGGCGACACCGGGCAGGGTGTAGGCGCAATCCAGATCGCCTTTGGCCTCCAGGTGCTTGATCTGGGTGTCGGTCAAGAGCTCGTAGATGATGATCTTCAGCTCGTCTTCGGACAGGGGGCGGTGCTCAGCGCGCTGCAGGACCCCATTGATACGCAGCATGGGCTCGGTATTGGCGCTCAGGTGCAGGTCCGAAACACCGGTTTCCTGCATCACCTTCAAAAATGCATCTATGCGGGGCATGGCAGGCCTCAATCCGGGAGTCTGCAGTTTTGCAGAAAAGTCGCACCTTTTTCATCTGTGATGCAAGATCCATGCCTTAGGTTATTTTTGTAACAGTAAGCGAGACAACGGGTTGCCCTAGTATAGGCGCGCCGGCACCAGAAATAGCGGCCGAATTGCGGCAGGACCCGGCACATAGCCCGACAAGCGGCGCCCGTGGGTATCGCCACAGACGACGACGATGCAGGCCATTTGGGGGCGTACGGTGGGCGCACAGTCTCATTGCCGGCGCGGGCAACGCTTTTGCGGTCATCGATTGGGCAGGCCAGGTCTGGCCTACCGATGGCCACGCTGTGGTGCCGACCGGTCCGGTGGATGTCTACGCACAGGTGTTCAAGACCGGCGTGACCGACGCCGTGGGGCAGGGCGCCGACATCTCCGCCGTGCTGTACTACACGACTGATATCGCCGCGCAGGTCGCTGCGCCCATGGTCTTCCTGGCCGACAACGGCGCCAGCAACGATGAATACACCGGGCAGACCCCGCAGGCGGCCCTCTTGGGCGCCGCCTGGGTCGACGTTACGGCTATTTTCACCGATGCGACCGATGCTTCGGACTTCGAAGTTGTTGGCGACCAGAACAGCAATCCTCCGCAGATGGGGCTGGAGGAGGCGGGCTCGTCAGAAGAGGAGCCCAAGAGCCGGCTCGGTCGGGCGGCGGCCGCGACGACTGGCCGGAGATGGACCAGTCGACCGACACGCCGGGTGATCCCTGGGACTGAACCCCGTAGTGAGACGAACGGGCGGCAGGAGACCGCGGGGAGCGGCCGCCGAAGCGATTCCATCCGATGATCATACGGGCTCGGGAGGGTGGACTATGCGGTTGAAATTCCTATCGGCGGCGACGCCGTTGCGGGAGTAATTGTCCGGCGCGAGGACGTTTGGATTGGTGGTCAGGCGAGCCAGGAGGCTGGCAGATTCGGGAGGAGTGAGGGCGAGGCCGTCGCCGTAGAAACACACTCGGATTGGCATGATTGCCCCCTGGGCGGATGGTTGATCGCTGAAAGTCTTCGCGCCTGAATTAACTATAGTCTATGACGCGCTCCGGTCACCACCCCCACCAACTGCCGCACACCCTCCAACGTCGCGACCCGCAATCCCAACACCACCGGCGGAATCAGCGCCAACCAAAACACCATCACGGCCAGCGAGGGACCCCAACCCAGATCATCCGGTAGCGCCGTCCAACGCAGCTCCCAGCTGGGAAACACGAACCGCCCTATGAGAACCACAACAGCCCAGGCCGCAACCACCCCAAAAATGCTCCCCGCCAGCGCCCGCAGCAACGGCACGGCCAGCCCGGCTCGACGGCAATAGAACACATGCAACCCAGCACTCACCGCCAAACTGAATACCGAAGCCGCCGCCGCCCCCGTGTAACTGTAGCGCGGGATCAACAACAAATTGGCCCCAATCCCGATCACCATGGTCACCAAAGCGATGGGAATGAAGTCGCGCTCACGCTCGGCCACCAGCAACACCCGACTGAGCACAAGGTGCATGGTCATGAAGGGCATGCCCCAGATCACGAGACGCAGCACACCCACCGACTCGCCAAAGGCACCCGCCGGATCAAAAAATGCGATCAGAGGCTTGGCCACGAGCATGGTCAGCAGCGTCACCGTCACCGTGATCAGCATTGTGTAGCGCAGGCTCTTTTCGCTCAGGTCGATCAGCTGGTCGCGACCCTCGGCGGCCCGCCGCGTGAGCGCCGGAAACAGCGCCGTCGCCAGCAAATGAGGCACCAGGTAGAGGTAGTCCAAGGCGCGGTGACCGAGGAAGTAGATGCCCGTCTCGGCCTGACCCACCATCTCGGTCAGCATGGCGATGTCGATCTTGAAGAAGACGATGCCGAAGGTTGTCGACAGGAATACCGGCCAGCCCGTGCGCAACGCCCAGGACACGCCGTGGATCGGCGCCCCGGCGTCGGCTTGCCCGGGCGTGCGCGCGACCGTCACCGCCAACCAGGTGCCCACCACGATCAGCCGCACCAAGCGGCTGAAAAAATTGGACCAGACGATGCCCATCAACCCGTGGCCGGCGTCGAGGGACCAGAACACCGCCACGACAAAAAACACCGAGGAGACCAGCTGGCTGAAAGTCTGCACGCCGAAGCGATCGCGCGCCTGCAGCGTGGCATCGCAGGCCAACGCCGACGACTCGAAAAACACCGCCGCCGCCGTGATCAGCATGGCCGCGCGGGCCAGGGGCTCCTTGCCCGTGCCCGCGACATAGGCGAATAGAATGGCGAAACAGATCAAGGCCAGGACCCAGCGCACCCGCAGCGCCGACCAAAGAATGCCGCGCACAGACCCTGGTTGGCGCAACGTCTCACGGGTGATCAGCTGGTCCAACCCGTAGTTCATCACCACCAAAGCGATGGCCGTCACATCGGCCGCCCAGGCCCAGATGCCCATGCCCGAGGTGCCGAGCACGGGCGTCATCTTGCGGATCACGATCAGGGTTAGCAGCCGGCTCACCAGGATGCCCAGGGCCAGCCAGAATGTGTTGCGAACGATGCCCGGAAGGGCTGGTGAGCTCATCCTACAACCGGCCGCCGGGCCAGCAGAATGACAGGCGTAGCGGGTTTCTCAGCACAGCGGGTCATCGACCGCGACTCGCGCGCAGCGCAGGATGTCCACACCCAGCCAGGGCGCGTAGCGGACGGGCCAGACAGCCACCCAGGTCCAGCAACCGAGGCGGTCTTTCAGCGACAGATCGGCTTTCGCCACCACCGACGCATATTCCCTGACCAGACGCCAATTCGGGAAGATGAGTTTGGCCTGCGAGTTGGGATCGAACCAGTGCGTGTAGGACCGAGGTGTCTTGATGAAGCGGATCGACTGCTTGGAATGCCGGCGCCAGAAGAAGAGAATCTCGGGCACATATTGGAAGCGGCCCATGAGTGCCAGTTGAGCCAGCAGGACGCGATCCGACGCCATGTACGGCCCGATGAGTGGGGACCGTCGCAGCGCCGACGAACGGAAGACGCCGAAGACGTGGTGGCAGGGGTGCTGCTTGAGGATCATCTCGCGGAAACGAACGTGTGGCGAGTCAACCGTCACATCGGTGGTGGCACCAAAGCTGCCCAGTTGCTGGCCCTCTTCGTCGATGGACTGCACGCCGGTGTAGGAGAGAACCGCCTCGGGATCGGCGTGCAGCGCGTCGATGCAGCGCTCGAAGTAGTTTGGCGCCAGCAGATCATCGTGGGCCGCCCATTTGAAAAACTCACCGTTGGCGAGTTCGAAGACGCGGTTGTAATTCCAGGCGGCGCCGCGATTCTCCGGCTGGCGGTGGTAGACAATGCGGCTGTCGTCGAAGGAATGGCAAATCTCCGCTGTCCGGTCGGTGGACGCGTTGTCGGAAATGATCAGCTCAAAATCGCCGAACGATTGTTCGAGAATAGAACGCAGAGCGCCCTCTAGGAAACGCTCACCGTTCCAAACCGGAAGTCCAACGCTGAGCTTCACGTCGTCGGGCTGCTTTCTTTGCTACGGGCGGCCGCGTGCGGCCCCCCTCCCCCCAAAAATACAAACGGGTCCACGCCCGATACCATACACCAATAAGAATCATGGCCACAAAGGTAATTCGTGAGGTACCGCTATGCAAAACAATCTATTTACAGACCTCGGGCCGGTGATATAATCGCCGCCGACCTCCGCAGTCCCTTCGGACCGCAGGCAGCGGCCGCCGCGGTGGATTCCGCGAAACCGGGAGTGCACCGTGAAATCCGCCAATTCCACCCCGAAAACGAGCCCAAAATCGCACTCCGGTGTTGATTTCAACGCCGCCCCGTCGGACGGCGCCTGGCCCCTGGCGACCCGCACCATCATCCTGCTCACCCTCGCCGCCCTGGCTCTGCGCCTGCTGCGATTGGGCCACCAATCGCTCTGGGTGGACGAGGTCATGACCTTCCAGCAGTGCCGGCCGGACCGGGATCTGAATTTCTGGCGCCAGATGCTGGTGAACGTGCAGGGCCCCTTGTACCTGTCCACTCTCTGGCCGCTGGTTCGCCTGAGCACCGGCGAGCTGATGTTGCGCCTGCCGGCGGCCCTGGCGGGAGTCGCCACCATCCCCGCGCTGATCTGGTGTGCCGGCCCGCTATTCCGATCTCGCACGGTAGCGCTGGGTGCCTGGTTGTTGGCGATCAGCCCCTTCCATATTTGGTATTCCCAGGAGGCTCGCGGTTATGCCTTCGTGATGCTCTTTGCCGTGCTGACCAGCGGCGTGTTGCTGCGCCTGCTCCGCGACGGGCCACGGCTGGGCACAGCCTTGGCCTACGCCTTGCTCGCTGCGCTGGGCGTGTGGAGCAACATGTCCATGTGCTTCTTGTGGGCGGCGCACGGCCTGACGATGCTCGCGCTGAGACGCCCGCGCACCGCACGCGAATGGGGCCTGTGGACCCTGGCCTTCGGCGGCACCCTGGTGGCGATCCTGCCCTGGATTCTGCAGGCGAGCGACTACTGGGCGATCGACCGCATCGTGCCGGGCGCGGAAACCGGGCACGCCTTGCGCGGCGACACCACCTTCTCGCCCCTGGCCCTGCCCTTCGCCGGCTTCACGTTCTTCTTTGGCTACAGTCTCGGCCCTTCCTTACGGGAGCTGCACCAGCCTGATCAGATGGCCGTGGTCCTGGCCCACGCGCCGCTCATCGGGGCTGCGGCCCTGGTGGTGGGCGCGGCGCTGCTGGTCGGACTCTTTCGCTCGCATGGCCAC
Source organism: uncultured Fibrobacteraceae bacterium (assembly GCA_964562635.1). Classification (GTDB taxonomy): domain Bacteria; phylum Krumholzibacteriota; class Krumholzibacteriia; order LZORAL124-64-63; family LZORAL124-64-63; genus JAGRNP01. The sequence continues at coordinate 18,218 of CAZLUL010000048.1, forward strand.
CAGCGCTGGCTCCTGGTCTGGATCGCCTTGCCCGTGGCTGCGGTGGTCCTGCTGGCCTTGCGCAACATCAAACCTTTCAACCCACGCTATCTGGCCGTGGCGTTTCCTTGGCTTCTGCTGCTGACGGCGCATGGCTTGGCTGCGGTGTCCAGACGCCGTGGCGGCTGGTTGCTGGCCGTGGTTCTGTCGGCGCTCATGCTTTGGTCCACCTTTCAGAATCACTTCAACGAGCGCTACCACAAGGCCGACATGCGCGGCGCCGTCGCCTGGGTCGAAGCCCGCGCCGTGGCCGGCGAACCCGTCCTCAGTCCGGGCACCGCCCAGACGTTGCGCTACTACTACGAGGGGCCCGCCACCGTCTTGGACCACTTCAATGAACCGATTCTCTGGACCAGGGAAGACGTGAGTGGATACCTCACGCGCAAACTCGCCGGCGCCGAAACCTGCCAGATCGTGCTGGCACGCTCCTGGTACGTTGACCCGCGGGGGCACTTTCCGGTTGTCTTGAAGGAGGACGGAGAGATTCTCGAAGCGGCGACGGTCAACGGGGTGCGGATGTATCGGTGGCGGCCGAATTCCGACTAATCACCGCGCGCCAAGCTGCGCCGCAACCCGATCACCGCACCGAAGAGCAGATTGATGGGAAAACCCGCCGTGGTCTCGTAGGTCACGCTCATCAAACCCAGCACCACCAGCATGCCCAGCAAAGGGGGGCGCGGCGCATCTGGAGAGGCGCGCGCAGCGCCACTTTCTTGCCCACGCCGGGGCCGACCGAGCACCAGCAAGAGCGTGCAGACCAGGCCCACCAATCCGGCCTCGTAAGTGATGTTCAGCGCCGCGCTCTCCAGCGGCATGACCCGCGCCCCGAAGGCGTACTTCAGCGCCAAAGCCGACCGTCCCAAACCCAGGCCAAAAACCCAGTGCCCGTCTTCGCGCAGCTCGAGCAGCGCCAGACGTGCAGTGCTCAGCCGTCGCCGGGTGCTGGACACGGTGCGGTCCTCGGCGATGTCGGGCTCCCAGTCCGGTGAGTGGTCAGGCTCCAGATCTTCGCGCAGGTCGCCGATGTCGGCTTGCAGCGCGGCCTGGCCCCAATCGCGCCAGCCGCCCACCGTTGCTGCGACCCGGGCCCGCAAACCCGGAGCGGCGGCCAGGATCAACACCAACAGCACCGGTAATACCGCCAGCCAGCGCCAGCGACGCCGCCGCACGATGACCACCAGCACGCCGGCCAGGGCCGCGGCCGCCGGCGCCCGGGCGCCCGTCGCCGCCAGCGCCGCCGCGCACATCACGAATCCGGCGCCGGCCCACAACATGGGTTGCCACCGGCGCCGGTCCAGCGTCACCAGTCGGGCTGTCCAGAGAGTGACTCCGAGCGCGCACACGGTTCCGCAGCGGATGTGATCGGCCAAAGTCGAGCTGATGCGTCGGGTCACAATGTCGCCGACGGTTGTGTCCCAGATGGGATTGTGAATGACGTTCCACTGCGTTTCCAGCAGGCCGATGGCGGCGACGACAGTGAAGGCGACCCCGATGATCTCCACCAGACGACCCACAACGACCGGCCGTACGGTGAGCGCCACGGCGATCGCGAACACGCCAAAGAGCACGGTGTTGCGCAGGCCCATGGCCACGGCGACCAACTGCGTCCGGTCTCCGGCTGCTGCCGCCACGGCGAATTGGATCACCACCAACAAGACGAAATAAATCAGGAAAGGCAGGACCGTGAGGCCGGCCTGGTCGAGGAGGGACTTGAGGCGTCCCTGGGTCGAGGGATCGTCGGCGCCGGCGGCGCGGCGCCAGGCCAGTATCAGGAGCACGCCGATACCCATTCCCACCACGGCATCGCGGACCATCTTCAGAGAGGCCAGGCCGGCAGCGAAGGGCAAAGGATGGGCCCCACCGGCCACGGGAAACATCAGGTAGACCGAGAAGAACAGGCTGACCAGCAGTCCTCCGAGCAACCAGCGCTCGCGGGTGATCAAAGATGGGGATATCGAGTTGGGCAAGGAAGCGCCTCGATCGGTTCGTGGTCCAGTGAATGATTCTATCATACTGCCTCACTTCAAGATCAAAGCTATTTGGGTCAGGTTAAGCGAAATTTGTACGACACATTGACTCCATTATGTCACTTGAACCTTAAAGGGATAGGAATTTCAACCGCATAGTTCGCCCGCTGTGGATCCCAAACGAGACGTGATGCCCTCAGCCAATCCCGGCCCCGAG